>JALWSL010000677.1 GCA_027080405.1 Planctomycetaceae bacterium | reverse complement strand
GTACCGGTAATGTCTGCCAGTGTGGGCATGATATCCCAGTTGGCGGAAACGAGACCTGTTGTCTGGCAGGGCGGAATTTTTCCGGGCCAGCGGACAACCATCGGTACGCGAATACCTCCCTCGTATAAACTTCCCTTGAATCCTCGTAATGGCCCGGCTGATTCAAAAAAATCTGAATCGGAACCGCCCAGGCGATTGTAGGTTGGCCCGTTATCAGAAGTGAAAAAGACGATCGTATTTTCGTCCAGATCCAGTTTCTTCAGCAAATCCATCACCTTGCCGACATCCCGATCCATGTGGCTGACCATTGCCGCGTAGCCTGCTCTGGGATACGGGTGCTTCAAATAACCCCGATGTTTATGTTCCTGTTCGGGAATCACTCCCTTGTACTGCTTCAGCGACGATTCAGGCACCTGAATTGAGAGATGCGGAATGGCGAAAGGTAGATAGAGAAAGAACGGGCGATTCCGGTTTTTCCGGATAAAATCCAGTGCCATTTCGGTGAATCGATCCTGCGAGTACGTTTTGCCACTCAAAGTACGATTATTACCCGGAAAGAACTCTTTGGTGTGATTATTCCAGAGAAACTTTGGGTAATGATTGTGTGCATGCCTTTGACAGTTGTATCCGTAAAAAAGATCAAAACCTTGCCTGTTCGGGTCGCCGGTTGTACCGAAATGTCCCAGTCCCCATTTGCCGATGGCAGCGGTCGCGTAGTTTTTCTGTTTGAGCATTTCTGCAATTGTCACTTCGGAATCTGGAATCGGGTACTGCCCGGGAAATTCCCATCCGAATTTATCCTTGAGATACTGCAGATCTTTGGGGTCTCTATTATCACGGATATAGGCGTGACCGGGGTGTTTTCCTGTCAACAGGTTGCAGCGTGACGGAGCACAAACGGCATTACCGGCGTAGAAATCGGTAAAGCGGATGCCTTCTTTGGCGATGCGGTCGATATGTGGTGTTTTGATCCATTTTTGGCCATAGCATCCCAACTCGTTGTAACCCAGATCGTCCGCCATGATATAGATGATATTGGGGAGTTGCTCAGCAGCGGCCAGTTTGCCGGCTGAATAAAAACAGAGGAAAGACGCAACGAGAACGGCAATAAAACGGAAAGTAGAGAAAACAGAGCGTTCAGTCATGACGTAAACTCCAGTCGATTCAACACGGTTGGGCGAAAATCGCATGAAAGTTGATTGATAACAGATCCGTTTGGAATGAACCCCTATTGCGTTCATCTGCCATGTTCATCTATTACGCTCATCGCTGTGCCAATTGAATGGCTTCGTTGAGCTGGATTGTCCCCTCGTAGAGGGCACGTCCGATGATGGCTCCAACAAGTCCTGCGTGTTTTTGCTGTAATGCAAGCAGGTTTTCGATATCTTTCGTGGTGGTCACACCTCCCGAGGCGATCACGGGCAACCCGAGATCGGCCAAATTCGCCATGTCCTGCATGGTCGATTCATCTATTCCCTGCATCATACCATCGTTGGCGATATTTGTGTAGATGACCGCTGCGACGGGGAGACCTGCGAATTGCCCTGCCAGTTCGATGGCAGAGGTTTGGGAGACTTCCAGCCAACCTGCTGTTGCGACCATTGAATTTTTCGCGTCGAGCCCCAACGCAACCCGTCCGGGAGTCGCTTTGACGATTTCGCGAAACCAGTCAGGCTGCTTCAGCGCCTGTGTTCCAATAATCGCCCGTTCAACACCGACCTCATCAAGAATGTGCATCACCGTTTCGGTGTCACGAAGCCCTCCGCCGAGTTGGCATGGAATCTCGACTGCTTCCACAATTTTGCGGATCACCTCACCATTTTGTACGGAGCCGACCCGCGCTCCATCCAGATCGACAAGATGAATACGGGGGGCTCCCTGTCTCTCCCACTCACGGGCGACTTCCACAGGATCGTCGTTGAAGATCGTTTCCTGATTATAATCTCCCTGACGCAGTCGAACACAACGTCCTGCTCTCAAGTCGATTGCGGGAATCAGTTCCATTATTTGTCTCCAGTAAAAAACGCTGTCTATTTCAATGAGGCAAAATTCTTTAATAGCTGTAAGCCGTGCTGTTGACTCTTTTCGGGGTGGAACTGTGAAGCAAACAGATTCCCCCTGCGAATCATTGCGACAACCTGTTCGCCATGTTCTGTTCTGGCCGCAACGACTTCGGAATCAGATGGCACCACATGATAACTATGCACAAAATAGAACCAGGCGGATTCAGGGACGCCTTCGAACAGCGGGTTGTTTTCCGCTCTGTCTATCAACTGATTCCATCCCATATGTGGAATTTTCAGGCCGGCGTGTTCCTGAAAGCGAACCACTTCGCCGGGAATCACTTTTAGCCCTTCGTATTGACCGTCTTCATAGCTGATATCGAAAAGCAATTGCAAGCCAAGACAGATACCGAGAAAAGGGCGATCTTTTTCAATGTGCCGAAGTATCGGTTCAATAAACCCCTGCTGATCAAGGTGCTGTTTTGCATCGCGAAAGGCACCGACTCCCGGTAGAACCATTTTTTCGATATCTGTTATTTCATCGGGAGACCGACAGATTTTCGCATCAATCCCCAGGTGCTCAAATGCCTTGGCGACAGAACGCAAATTGCCCATTCCATAGTCGATAATATGTATCATTTGGTGTAATAGAATCCGCTTTAGTTATGACAAGAATCATTTTTGTGCGTCGTGGGCACCTCAGGAATTTCTGACGCCTGAGAGTCATTGCCTCTTTTAGTTTATTGACATCCGTTTCGCCAGCGATGTTCGTTCAATTGACCGCGACCGGATTGGGTTCCGCTCCAACAGTGCCGTTTCCAGTTTCCCTGATTGGGGTCAACCGTTTCGCCTGAAAAATGATGCAACTGGTCTGCTGATCGCCAGATCGGTTCATCTTCGGGCCAGGGATCAATTCCGACAAGCCATTTGAGTCCCTGAATAACAAAGAGGGAAAAGGCGAGCATGATCAGCATCGCAAAAGCAAAAACAAGCAAAAGAGGCCCCGGCATGAAAATACGATCGACGATGGGCCAGAGATGCCTCCAGCCGAACAGAACGAACAGCGTGGCGATGGAGAGATACGGGCCGTAAGGCAT
>JALWSL010000676.1 GCA_027080405.1 Planctomycetaceae bacterium | reverse complement strand
AAAAGTTTGTGTGAACAACATCCTTGGTACGGGGAAGGTGTTTGACAATACGGACAAAACGACTTTCCCGGTAGAAGTCGGAAAAAACCTGCATCAGTTCCTGTTCCGTTGTTTCCCTGATGGCTGGCGCGTAGATCGAACAGAGCAGACCACGATCCATCGGGATCAGGTGCGGAGTGAAGACAACTTCCGTGTTTGCCCCGCTGACATCCGAAAGGACCTGATCAATTTCGGGTGCGTGCCGATGGTTTCCCACCGAATAGGCCGTGACGCTTTCGTTGCATTCTGAAAAAAGAGTTCCCAATTTGGGAGTTCGCCCCGCTCCGGAAACGCCACTTTTCCCGTCAATAATAATCCCCTGCGGACCGATATACCCGCCGCAGAGCAGGGGACTGATCCCCAAAATGGCAGTGCTGGTGTAGCAACCGGGATTGGCGATGAGTTGGTGTCCGGGAATCTGTTTTCGATACAGCTCAGGTAATCCGTACACAACCGTTCCCAAACGGGTCGGGTCAGTATGGACGTGTCCATACCACTGCTCGTAAACATCCGGATCCGTCAAACGGTAATCTGCACTTAAATCAATAACCTTCAGTCCTTCCGCCAGGAGCAGAGGAATAGTTTCCATACTTGCCACATGGGGCAAACAGGCAAACGCCACATCCGCTTTCGCTGCGATTGTCGCCGGATCAAGCAACTCGCATCTCAGATCAAGCCGACCAGTCAAACAAGGGTGAATTTCACTGACAGGAGGATTATCTTCCCGTCGGGTTGTTGCCGCCACAATTTCGACGTGAGGGTGACGAAGGAGTATTTTGATCAGTTCAACCGCGGTGTAACCTGTTGCTCCGATAATTGCTACTTTTGTCTTCACTGGTCGGGAATTCATCAAAAAAGTCTACTATAAAATGAAATCGGATTCGGTCAGCAAATCGGGGACGTGTACTCCTCCGTTCATTCGCACTCTAAGCATGTGAGTGTCAAAATTCAAGCAGGATTCAAGCGAGGTAGACCGGCAGGCTGTACGGAAGAGGCAAGGCGAGCGGCAAAAGACGGGCACTCACCGGAAAGGCCATCAATCGGAAATGCCAAGCTCAAGAACAGAAGGTCAGGTGCAGTTTTCAGAGAGATCAACGAGAACAGAGGAAGAAGGTGCGACAGTTATGATTTGAGCCGGCGTCCGCTCATCTTTTGCTGGAGCATCTGGAAGCATCTCTGTGCCTCGTCCGGATTCAGCAGATGTTCGGTGCGGGAGGGAAAGTTGGTCCCGATATGCCAGCGACCAAGAACATCGAACATCGCCTCGGCTCGCTCCGCGTCGAATTCAAACTTCTCTTTCAAGCGGGCAGCCTCTTCCGGAGGAAGATCCGAAAACTGTCCAATCAACAGGAAGTCACCCTCATTGGATAAATTCAAATGCAAACTCCGCAATTCTGAAGCAAGTTGATGGTCTGAAACAACATCAACAGCCAGTGGACCTTTCTTCAGAAAACGATGCAGCATGACCGACTCTTCCTCCGCGATTCGGGCTGAGGATTCACAAGCAGCGTAAACGACCGCCTCATCAACCAAATCCGCTTCGTAAACATCGGGGCTGATATGTTTCCACCACGTACTGGCCAGCAGATCGAGTTGAACATGAGGCGGAACGGAACGGAGAAAGGGGACTTCAGTCAAATAACCGAATCGATCTTCGTTCAACGATTCGAACTGAAGAGTCCAGGATATCCTCTCGACTGTGTCCAGAAACGCAACCCGGAACGCAATGTAACTGAGGAATGACTGAGGCAATTTGTCGTTGGCTATAGTGATCATGCCCCTCATCGTCCCATCAGGTGGAACAGATCGCAAGAGGAAACTTGAGGAAAAGTTCAAGAATTGATGTTCATTTTTATCATCAAAATGCAGGTCCAGCTATTCTGATACATTCGACAAACTGCAACCCACTGCTCTCAAGCTGCGCAGATGCCCCACTTGCACAACCTGATCGGGGAGTTACCGGTACGTCCTCCACCGGCAAGTCGCTTGTTCGAGAATCTTCGCTTCTCATCTGTGGAAATCTGAATTTGAACTAAACAATAGATATATGTGGATCGATATATCTCTATTGAGGTTCCTGTCAATTTTATCCATAGCATCGAATGCCGCAGATGTTCCGGAAGGACATAAGGCGATGAGAAAAGCAGTTGTAACACCTACCGGGCGAGAAAGAACATTCGCAGAAAATGAAATTATAGTCAGCAAGACAGACCTGAAGGGAATCATCACATACGCCAACCCTGTTTTTCTCAGAGTTGCAGGGTACACAGAAAAGGAACTTCTGGGGCAACCCCACAATATCATCAGACATCCCGCGATGCCGAGGTGCGTCTTCAAGTTGCTATGGGATACCCTGGAACAGGGAGAAGAGATATTTGCTTATGTAATCAATCTTTGCAAGAACGGTGATCATTACTGGGTTTTCGCCCATGTGACTCCCACCTTTGACGATTTCGGAAATATCGTTGGCTACCATTCCTCTCGTCGTGTTCCGGAGAGAAGGGCGATCGAGCAGATTGAACCAATTTATAAAATGCTCAAGGAAAAAGAGGATTCCTGTCCGGATTGGCGTGAAGGAATGAACGAGGCGATGGAGACGTTACTTGGACATCTGGAATCCCAGGGAGTTCGCTACGACCAATTCGTTTTTGCATTGTGAACATTGCTTGTGAACATTGCATTCTAAAATAGAGTGGAACTGTTCCGCGTTTTGCGTCTTTTGATGTCACTCACTACCGGAATAGAATAGATAGTGGCAGTTTCCTGGGAGTTTTTTGATTCAGCGGTAGGTTTTTTTTAGCCTGCTTGTAGAACCTCCGCTTGGCAATATTGCAATATTATTGATTCAGGAAGGCAGGGCAGGGAGTGATGCCACAAGCTCATTTGAATGATCGTTCGCAATCCGAAGAGCCCCTTCCACTGGAACTTGAAAGAGCATGGATTCGCCAGGCTGCCGACGTTTGTGAGCGTGCTGCGCATGGAGACCTCGAGGCTCGAATAACCGATATCCAGGCAACAGGAGACTTGGCCCGGATATTTCACGGTATCAACTCGATGCTCGATT
>JALWSL010000675.1 GCA_027080405.1 Planctomycetaceae bacterium | reverse complement strand
GAGATGAACAGACGCATCACCGGAAAAGAACTATCACTCATATGATCACTACCAATTGTTGACATTTTCAAAATACAGACCCCCTTCCTGCTCTCGACTACCCGTTTCTATCCGGAAAAGTTTCAGGCAGGAGGAATCTCGAGGGCATTTTCCCCAAATAACTTTGTTGCAAATTACAGAGTTTCCCGGTTTCAGCTTCCCGTTCATCAACCGACGCTTCATTCAATACCCCGGCATCGAATGACATAACGCCGAATTACCTTTTTTGTTTCGCTCGATTCAGACTGAATAATGATAATCGGAATATTTGTTCTGATCTGCCTGTTTTAACAGAAGATTTGTCGACCATCTGCCGAGAATACCAGGTGGAGAACTTTCTTTCCGTATTATCACCGTTGATTGATTACCGTCGATCGAAACGAGCCAGCCACGCTGGAATTTCTATCGCATTCGATATAAGCAGAATCCACCGGATCAAACTTCCCAGAACTGACACCAACGTGGTTATTCAGCCAGTATGAGTGAATTCAACCGGTAGAATGGAACAGGAGCCTGAATGGTTCCCGTTCGATTCCGCCAGTCAGATCAGTTGAACCGGAGGATTGATTATGAGCAGTATCGGTGTGACCAATTTCCCGGCCGTAAGTATTGCCAGTTCTGTTGCGGGTGGCCAGCAAGCTCGCCCAGGTGAAAATTCCGCCAAAGCAGCGGCTGCCTCCCAGGATTTTCGAAATAATCTGCAAGTAAAGCAGAGCCGCTCCGTCGAAGATGTCGATGAGCCTGCGCTCGAAGCCGATCGGGATGCTGACGGTTTCTATCTTCCGGATCAACCGCAGGGGAAGGATCAACCTTCTCAAAAACGAAAGAAGCCAGCCGCTCGACCGAACCGTAGCAGCGATCCCGATGAAATGATCGGCACTCACCTGGATTTGGACGTGTAGGTTGCGGGTTGAAGTTCAAACCGGCGCGTTGCCCACTTCCGGCGCAACTCAAACGGCGCAACCCAAAGCCGCCGTTGCGGAGGGGCAACGCACATTTCCCCACATCGCAAATCAGGCTGCTGGAACGAAATTCACCGGTGCAAACGCCGATTCAATCCTCGGATGTTTGAGCGTCGCTGTTTTCGGTTGAACCAACCACGGCCAATTCTTCGGTATCCGGCTCTTCCGTTACGAGCGCTTCGAAATCAAGCTGTTTGGTATCCCCAACCTCTTTCACTGTGATGCGGATCAGGTTCTTGCCTTCAAACGCATTTCGTAACAACTCTTCGGCGAGCGGATCTTCAACGTACATTTCAACGGAACGTCGCAGCGGACGCGCCCCGTATTCGAGGTTATCCCCTTCCTGTCCTTTTTCGATCAGGAAGTCGCGAGTTTCGTCGGAAAGTTCCAGTTGCAATCCGCGTTCTCCAAGACGTTGATAGACTTTCGCCAATTCGATATCGACAATCTTGCGCAAGTTTTCGTGTGTCAGCTTGCGGAAGATGACGACTTCATCCAAACGCCCCAAAAACTCCGGTTTGAAGACCTTCTGCATCACCTGTTGAACTTCTTTTTTCATCGCATCGTAGGATGCTTCTTCATCTTTGCTGGAGAAGAATCCAAACGGTGACGCATTCGAGATCACCTGGGCACCGGCATTGGTTGTCATAATCAGAATGACATTTTTGAAATCGACTTTACGGCCGAAACTGTCTGTCAAATGACCTTCTTCCATGATCTGAAGGAGCATATTGTAGACATCCGGATGTGCCTTTTCGATTTCATCAAGCAGGACCACAGCATAGGGACGCCGGCGAATCTGTTCGGTCAACTGTCCGCCTTCTTCATACCCGACATAACCCGGAGGAGCACCGATCAGTCGAGAGATGTTGTGTTTTTCCTGATATTCACTCATGTCGATCTGGATCAACGCTTCTTCATCGCCAAACATGAATTCAGCCAGTGTTTTGGCCAGCAGTGTCTTACCGACTCCGGTTGGCCCCGCAAACAGGAACGTTCCGGTCGGCCGCTTCGGATCTTTCAGGCCGGATCGCGACCGGCGAACCGCTTTGGAAACCTGTTTAATCGCCTCATCCTGGCTGACGACACGTTTATGCAGTTCGTCCTCCATTTCGAGCAGTCGAACGGCATCTTCACTTGAAATTCTGGTCAACGGTACTCCCGTCATCTTGGCAACGACGGTTGCGGCGATCTCCGCATCGACAAGTCCATCTTTCTGTTTCGACTTCTCTTTCCATTCCTGCATGATCTGCTCTTTTTTCTTTTTGACCTTGTCGGCCTGATCACGCAAATGAGCCGCCTTTTCGAAGTCCTGATTCGCAACGGCTTCCTCTTTTTGCTGGTTGAGCCGTTCGATTTCTTCTTCGAGTTCTTTCAGATCGGGGGGACGCACCATTGTTTTCAGCCTGACGTATGCGCCGGCTTCGTCAATGACATCGATTGCCTTGTCGGGCAGACATCGTCCGGTGATATAGCGGGAAGAAAGTTCGACCGCTTTTTCGATTGCATCATCGGTAATTTGTACCTTGTGATGCGTTTCGTACCGATCGCGCAAGCCTTTGAGGATTTCGACGGTCTGTTCCTCGGAAGGAGGATCGACCATGACCATCTGGAAGCGGCGTTCCAACGCCCCATCTTTTTCAATGTACTTCCGGTATTCATCGAGCGTCGTCGCCCCGATGCATTGCAGTTCTCCCCGGCTTAACGCCGGTTTGAGAACGTTGGAAGCGTCGATCGCTCCCTCGGCTCCGCCCGCACCAACAAGCGTGTGCAATTCGTCGATGAACAGTATCGTATTTTTTGCCCGCCGAACTTCGTTCATGACGGCTTTGATGCGTTCTTCAAATTGTCCGCGATACTTCGTTCCTGCAACCATCATCGCCAGGTCAAGAACGACAATCCGCTTTTCAGCCAACAGATCGGGAACTTCCCCATCGACGCACATTTGGGCAAAGCCCTCGACAATCGCAGTTTTTCCCACCCCGGCTTCACCCAGAAGGACGGGATTATTTTTCTGACGCCGCCACAAAATCTGGATGACACGCTCAATTTCCCGTTCCCGGCCGATAACCGGATCACGCTTGCCCTGCTTGGCCCGTTCGGT
>JALWSL010000674.1 GCA_027080405.1 Planctomycetaceae bacterium | reverse complement strand
TTCAGGCCTGGAGCAGGCTTTACGACGAGCTTTCCGGTTCTGTCCGTATTGAGATCATGGAACGTGGGGAACGCGTCGAAAAATCGCCGGGACAAATTGCGTTCGATTCTCCCGATCGGACTGATCGTGAAAACAAATTCTTCAGCTCCCAACGAGCCTGGGAATCCATCGCAGAACCGTGCGCTGCAACGCTGAATCATATTGTCGGTGCCCGTTTGACACTGGATCGGTACGCCAGGCGGGAAAGCTACCTGACTGTTCCGTTCTCGCAAAATCGTGTCACCAGCGATTCCGTCGAAGCGATGTGGGAAGCCATCTCGAATTGCAAAGCGGAACTGGTCAAGTATCTCCGAACCAAACAGCAATTATTGGGGCTTGACTCCATTTGCTGGTACGACCTGGACGCCCCATTGGCTTCGCGTTCCTCGGTTATCAATTATCAAACGGCTTGTGAGACAATCCTCGATACCTTCGCCGCCTTTCATCCTCCGTTGCAAAAATTTGCTGAACACGCCTTATCTTCCGGCTGGATTGAAGCGGAAGACCGTCCCGGAAAGCGCCAGGGAGGATTCTGCACCGATTTTCCTCCCAGCAAACAGACACGTATTTTCATGACATACCGGGGCACAGAAGACGGTCTTTCCACATTGGCCCATGAACTGGGGCACGCCTATCACGCCTGGGTACTGCGGAATGAGCCACTGGTGATGCAAAGTTATCCGATGACTCTGGCAGAAACGGCTTCCACGTTTGCTGAAACAGTGGTGGCTGAACAACGAATCGGAAAATGCGCCGATCAGAAAAATCGTCTCTCTGCCCTGGATCGCCAATTACAGGATTCCGTCTCTTTTCTGATGAATATCCATTGCCGATATCTTTTTGACAATCAGGTTCATACCCGCAGAGCCAAAGGCGAACTTTCCGCAAGTGAATTGAACAGACTGATGGTGGAGGCCCAAAAACAGGCCTACGCGGGGGTACTTGATGAGACCGGCTGGAACCCGACGTTCTGGATTTCCAAACTGCACTTCTACATGAGTGACGAACCGTTCTACAACTTTCCGTACACGTTCGGCTATCTGCTTTCCCAAAGATTATATCTGGAAGCGCGAAACGATCCCGATCGCTTTCCCGTCCGCTACGACCAGTTTCTGAAAGCCACCACGGGAATCAGCGCCATAACCGCGGCTAAAGAGAGTTTCGATTTCGACCTGGAATCTGTCAACTTCTGGAACGAAGCCCTGCAACCGATCCGTGAGCGGGTTGAATCGTTTGTCTCAATTTCCTCGCAACTGGACTGTGATTGACTGCTTTCATTGACTGGCCTTCATTGACCGCAAGTTGAACAGCTTCCACCAACTCTTACCTACCAACCATATTACTGCTGTGAACTTAGTTTCTCGCGGTAATAGGCGGCACCGGCTTCGAGGGCTTCTTTAATTCTGGAAGGATCTTTCCCACCCGCTTCGGCAAGATCCGGACGACCGCCTCCTCCCCCTTTTACTTCCTTACCGGCCAGTTTGACACAGTCGGACGCATTCACGCCCCGGTCGATCAACCCTCTGTTGATGGCGGCCAACAGCGTCACTTTACCTTCAATTTCAGCGGCCAGAAGAATCGCGCACTGTGCCTTTTTACGCAAGCGGTCTGCGTAATCCCGTAAAATTTCCTTGGGAACATCCTTCAGTTGATGGACGACGATTGCCACTCCTTTTACCGTTTCCGCCTTTTTCAGAAGTTGCTCAACTTCTTCACCGATCGATTTTTTCATCTGCCCGGCGAGTTTCTGTTTGAGCTGTTTCAACTCGGCCTGCATCGTTTGCACCTTGCGAAGCAGATCACCCGCGGATGAAACCTTTAATTCGCTCATCAACTCTTTGAGGAGTTCTTCTTTTTTGCGAATTTCTTCAATTGCTTTTTCGCCGGTGTACGCAACCAGCCGGCGGACTCCCTTCGCCACCGGTTCTTCTGCCACAATTTTGAACATGCCGACCTGTCCGGTGTTGGTCAGATGGGTTCCTCCGCACAACTCACGACTGAAATCACCCATCGAGACAACCCGAACCCGATCGGGATACTTCTCGCCGAACAGGGCCATCGCCCCCGCTTGACGGGCCTCATTGATGTCCATCATTTTCGTGGTGACCTCATCCCCGTGAGAAATATGATTGTTGACGATATCTTCGATCGCCTTCAACTCATCCGGCGTGAGCGGTTTTTTGTGGGCGAAATCGAAACGGAGTTCATCCTGCTGCACTTTGGAACCACGTTGTGTCGCGTTTTCTCCCAGCGTGTTCCGCAGCGCCGCGTGCATAATATGTGTGGCTGAATGTGCCCGGCGAATGCCATCTCTGCGTTCGACATCCACAGCCGCCAGCAACTCCTGACCAAGTTTCAATTGACCGGATCTCAGATGCCCGATATGCAACCACAATTCGCCGTCTTTCTGGGTATCCTGAACTTCAAACAGAATTCCTTCCGCACTGAGCGTCCCGGTATCGCCGACCTGGCCGCCGGATTCCGCATAGAACGGAGTCTGATCGAGCACGACAGCAACCGGGTCTGCGTGCCCGATTTCGTCCAACTGATCGACAAGCTGTCCTTCTGCGATAATGCCGACCACTTTTGCTTTTGCCTGAGAAGATTCGTAACCGAGGAACTTCGTATCGCCCGATGTTTTACGGATCGCATCAAGCGGGCCTTCCGCCATTACGCCTGACATTCCTCCCTGATTACTGATAATCCCATGCTCTTTCATACGGGCTTCGAAACCTTTGCGATCCACTTTCAGGTTATGCTTCGCGGCAAGCGCTTCGGTCAGCTCAAAGAAGAAGCCGTCTGTTGTATGCAGTTGAAAGGCGTCTTCCCCTGAGATCACTCCGGTACTTTTGGCAGAATCCAGACATTTATTGAAACGGTTCAATCCTCGCTCAACTGTTTCCAGAAACTGCGATTCTTCCTCTTTAATCGCCTCCTGAACGGAACCGAGCGTCTCTTTCAATTCGGGGTACGGTTTTTCAAACAGTTCGACAACTTTTGGAACCAGCTGATACAGAACCGGCTCCTGTTTCCCAATCAGATATGCTTCGAGAACGGCACGGCGTAGC
>JALWSL010000673.1:7978-12159 GCA_027080405.1 Planctomycetaceae bacterium | reverse complement strand
CGAACAACCTGTGACACCCTCCCAACGGTTGAATCAACCGATCTCAACGGATTTGGAGATGATTGTCATGCGATGCCTGAGCAAATCACCCGAGGAGCGTCCTGCTTCGGCTTCGGCCCTGGAAACTGCCCTCAAACAATGTATCGACTACGAATCCTGGACACCGGAAGATGCCAACTACTGGTGGGAACATCACAACGACCTGGAAGCACACCGGGAAACAGGTCAGAACTCCCAACTGGCTGATGATGCCACCGTCATCATGCCGGCCTGAATGCCGACTGCCTGCCCCTTCGCTTATTGGGCTATCTTCGCGAGATTGTCGACAATCTGGTTGCCGCCCCCGCCAATTACTTTTATGTCGATCCCTTCCGGCGTTTTCCCGTCATTGATCAGGCAATCGGAAATACGTGAATTGGTGACATCTTCCAGAAGTAAACCGCACTTGCCGTAATTGAGGATAGTACAATTGGTGATATTCATGCGATCACAATCACGCAGTGTCAGCGCTGCGGGAATCTTTCCAACTCCGTCAATGTGGTTGGCCGAGATCGTGCAGCCTGAACAATTGGTGAATACGATACCATGGTGCGAAATGGAACCATCTCCATAATGGTAGCGTGGATTGCGATCGAAGACGTTATTCGCCATGACCACGTTTTTGCATTGGTCAATCGTGATGTCCCGGGAATATCCTTTCCAGACCGTGTTCCCTGTAATCGTTACTGCACGGGCGTATTTTATTTCGATGTTGGTTTGCACATCGGAAAGAATATTGTCTGCAATCGTGATGTTGCCATGCCTTTGTTCGTCGGTCCCCGAGCGGACCGTGGAAAAACAGTTGATTCGAATATTCACAGAATCGGGGGCATTGTGTGAATGCTGAATCGTACAGCCGACAATGGCGACTTCACCCAGCGATGTTTCCCGCGCATCAAGGTCGATATTCGCAGATGGAGAAGAATCGGGACCTCCCATATTTCCCTCGATATCGCAGGTGCCGATCTGCAGGTTGCGCACTTCACTGTGTCGCGAAACGATACCGCCCCCCGCGTTATAACTGATATGGCAATTGGCGACATTGATTTGGTGCAGATTCAGATGATCCAGAAACAGTCCAATGCCCCGGTTGTGATACAGGTGGCACTCGGAAAGAATCACATTGCGATTCCGCTTGATCAATCGCACTCCATGTAGCGCGTCGCGAACAACAACCCGGGTCAGGATGAGTTGCATGGTGCCGATGGCCTCGATGCCACTCGCCTCGGGATGCTCGCCGATGATTTCGAGACCATCAACCATCGGTGTCCGCTGGTTTTTCCAGACATTTTCTTTCACGGTGTGTGGCGATGCGGTTCCCTGATGTGTTCCCACGAACCGAAACGCGGGGCCGGATCCAGCCATGATGATTTGAGCGACCCCCTCACCATGCAGCGACGTATAACCGACTTTTTCGAGATCGATCAGAATCGTTTTTGAAATACGATACCTGCCTTTCGGAAAACGGATACCACCATGCCGGGAGTTGATCGCTTTTTGAATCGCTTCCGTGTCGTCCGTTTCTCCATTCCCGGTCGCTCCGTACGCTGTAACGGTTACAGGTTGATCTTTCCCGGAAGAATCTGGTATCGGCTTTTCCCGCGCCAAAGGCTCAAAAGACTTCAAAACCACTGCCAGAACCAAAATGGCGGTGAGGATGAAAACGAAAGCAATATTTTTCATGGATGATTCCACCTTCCTGCTGTTCCAGTGCAAAGGTCTATTCTGTGAGGTCTGTCCTATTCCGGACGGAGCAAACCGAGACGTTGAAGTTTCGACTTGCACTCATCCCTCTCCCGAGAACGTTTCAGCCCTTTCCACGTTTCGTCCTGTACTTCCATGAACAGGTCTTCGCTGTATGGCGGGGAGAGTTTTCTGTCTTCAGCCAGTTTATTCAGTCGCTGAATCACATCGAGATCGAGGCGGGAGAAAAACATCGACTCGCGGCGGTAATCAATAAAGGCTTCCCAGACTATCGGAAACAGTGGTTTGACAATCTTTTCGCCGATGGTTGTTGCGTACTGCCGTATCTCGAGTTGAGCGTGCGAATCCATCCTCAACGATAGAAAATTGAGCAGGTTGTGCAGATCGATTTTCCAATATGCTTCGGTGTATGTGCAAAGTGGCAGATCCTTGCGAGCCAGTTCGCGGGCCACGCCTGCTTCGAGCCGTTCTTCATAAAGCTGTCGAGCCGAAAGTTGAAATGCTTTTTCCGACTCCGTCAGCTTTTTTCCCTGTTCCTCGGGAAGAGGACGTGCAGACCCCTGTCGATTCGATTCCGACTGCGTTCTCCATTGATCAGGTGGAGTCGTTTGAGCAGAATCAATCGCGACAGAATACCGCGTGCTGTATTCATTCACGTTCGCGGTGCGATGACGGATCCACTGCCGCCAACAATCCATCGGAACCCGGACAAGTATTTTAATCTCAGCCATCTCAAACGGCGTGGTGTGCCTGTTCCGAAGCAGGTAACGAATGAGCGTTCGGTCATCCGAAACTTTTTTCGTTCCCTCACCATAACTGACACGAGCCGCCTGCACTACACTCGAATCGTTCCCCATCACATCAACCAGACAGACAAAGCCATCATCCAATACCGGAAATTTTTCCCAGCGAAGTTGCTCTATTGTTGAAATTCCATCCGTCATCTGAAAATCTCTCCAAGGTTGTTGACAGCCCAATTTCCCGCGTCTAATCCAATGTTTCTAAAGTTTGAAGGGGCGATTGGCAAGCGAAAGAAATCTGGCGTACCGGTCTTTTCGTGCGATTTTAGCAGAGACGCAGCGCGCTGACAGTTTCAGCGGGATGAATATCCCCGTTTTCTCAAATAAATGGTGCATCGTGCGAGGTGTTTTGTTACAATTCCTCTGTGCTCCAGAGCCTGTCTATCCTGCAGGAATGTGACTGGGGGGTCATGCCATGAACCTCTGGCGCCCCCGGACATGTGTGAAATCGGACTGCAGCCCGGCGTGTTCCGTTTTCTTCCGGACAAGGAACGAAGCAGGGAGACGGTGGCTGGGGCTATTTTCGCAACCCTACAGAGTATTTGTTGGGAGCCGGTGAAGAATGTCGAAACGAAGGGCATTTCGGGTTGATCGCTCTCGCACACCACTGATTGCAACCACGCTGGTTCTGTTTGGAGGCGTTGTCGCCTGCCTGGCGATCGCCGCCCCGTTCAGTAAGGATATGCGGTATCCGATCATGATTATTGCTGGCGTCTTTCTCGGTATAGCGATGCTCCTTGGTCTGCTGCGCCGTTCGACTCTGGAAGTCCTGGCCGAGTTGCAGGCCCTGGCTTATGAAAAGAAAAAGAAAAAAATCGTCTACAAAGTCAAACGATTAAGGCCGATCCCGCAAACCGGTCCCCGCAAACCGCCAACAGCCGAAACAATTCGTGAAATTCGGGGAAAATAGAGCGTCTTTTTGTAATTGTTACAATCCTGTCGCCTCTCCCGCTAATAAATGGAGGTTGCGGCCCTTGAGAGTTGCAGCGGTAATCGGCGTGTCATGTTTCGGATATTTTGTGGTTGAAAACCGCCGGACACCATTCATCTTCAATTCGGAACCTTACCTTCAATTCGGGACTTTACATTGTGAGGCATGAACAGAGACTGTGAGCTTCACCTGAAAAGGTTGATCTTGGTGAGATTCGGTATGTTGTTATAATCCCGAACATATTTCCTTGCAGAGCAATCTTTCGTTTTTACTGTCTCCCGTTTAGCTGTTTACTCCGGACTTTTCCGGGGCTTCTGTTATGGTGTCTCATTTGCTGACTCAAAGTCGAACACGAAGTATCCTGGCAGCGTTCGCGTTATGTCTGCTCCTGACCGGATGCGGGAAGACCGTGCGTCGACTTGGCACAGAGCAGCTTCTGGCATCGGATGCTGTCGACCGGGTCATCGCACAAATCAACTTTTCTCCCCTGGCCGGACAAAAAGTCTATTTTGACCACCAGTACATCAAGAACATAAAAGGTATCGGCTTCGTCAACGGTGATTACATCATCAGTTCCCTGCGTCAACAGCTCATTGCTGCCAATTGTCTTTTGCAGGAAAACAAGAACGACGCAGATTACATTGTGGAAGCGCGTGTCGGGGCGCTGGGGACTGACCAGCACGAAATCAGTTACGGGGTACCCGCCA
>JALWSL010000673.1:0-7968 GCA_027080405.1 Planctomycetaceae bacterium | reverse complement strand
CAATAATCTGCTCAATACCGCTTCAACATTCGTCCCGTCCGCTCCAGCGATTCCGACCATACCGGAAATTTCGATTGCCAAGAAGAACAACGAAATCGGGGCTGCAAAAATTGGAGTTTTCGCCTATCACCGGGAGACAAAACAGCCGGTATGGCAAGCAGGAATCAAAACAGATCGCAGCCGTTCCAAAGAATCCTGGTTTTTGGGGGCCGGGCCGTTCCAGTCCGGCACCATTTACGACGGTCCGATGTTTGCAGGATCGCGGATGCGAAGACCGATTCGCAATTTGTTGTCTCGTCGCAGGGGTAAAAAAAACGAACCGGCCCCACCCCCTGTCAATTACGCTGCTCCTTACATGTTTCCGCTCGCACAGCAATTGCAGCAGGAAAAAAAAACTAATCTCCCCCCTCTGTTGCAACCGGAGAGGCAGTTGGCCGATCAGGAAGAAGGTGCGGAGAACGCAGCTGGCAAAAGCAAAGTCGTCCCGGCGAGCGCAGAAGAACCCGCAAAACAATAGGAACCCGGGAGAGCAACTTCAGCACACGGAACAATGCAATTTGTCATCGCCATCATTCGTCGACAACCTGCGCCGGGACGGGAGATCACAGCAATCGCCGATCGATCCAGCAAATTCCCTATGTGCGAGCCAACGGCGTTCAACGACTCCAAACCAGTCTTCCTATTGTTTCAATTGCTCATAAATCGAAGTTTGCTTTTGTTGTCCCTCCTGCCGGAACCTCGAAGGTAAGTTTGGATTTCTCGCTTGTGAACTCTTCCGGGACAAGTTGCTTTGGCCCCTGCTGCCCCTTTCCGCCCGGTGTTCCAGCGGCGTTCATGGCTTCAAGCTGTGCCGCGTCCATTCCTTCTTCTTTCAGGATACTCTCATCTCCGACAATTTTTGAAAAGAAGATGTTATTGAGACCTACCACAGCCCCCTTGGCCAGCCGATAATTCCCTTCAGAGTCGGTCAAACCAAATGAACCATTATTGGGGTAGTCCGGATTGATAAAATGGACCTCCACTCCTTCAACCGGCTTTCCATCGATCGTCACACGACCGGAAACCGAAGCTCTGGGAGGCCCATCATCTTCGCCACCTCCACAACCCGGCAAAGCGAGGAAAGAGAAAAGAACACACGCTGCCATAATTTGGCGCATGACTCGTAAATCGATAGAAAACATTACCTTTATCCCAACTCTCATGCAAAGGGTATAGAAAAGAAACCCACGCGCAAAAACAAAAGTCATCGCGCGTGGTACTTGGTTCGAAACATGGACAGAAAAGGCGATCAGAACGATGTGACCTGCCCGTCATGAATGTAGTTCAGCAGACAAAACGTCTTGTAATCGATGTTTTCGCTGAGGAACTTGACATTACCATCTCCAAAGACAAACTGGGCGCCTCCTGTATGGCCGCTGCCAAAGCCCCAAGCGTAAGTTTTATCGGTGCCATTTTGATAGTAATCTGCATTGATACCGAACCTGGCAGGATAGTTTCCTGTTGTGTAACAGATGGAAAGTGACGGGTTCGTACAAGCCTGCGTACTAGAAGCGTAGGCAGAAACAACCCTTCCGTGTACACTGGTGTGGATACCAGAAAGGCCAAACGGACCATACGCGTGAGAGACCTTGTAGGCACCACCGCCCCAAGCTTCACCAATCAAAGTCGTGCTGCTTGTTCCGTCCTTCAGGTCCCGAATCCTGGCAGCCCCATCGTTACCGAAAGCACCCTGTCGGTAGTCTGACTTATAAAGATGCCAGGGAGCGTTGTAATCTGTGAAGACCCCGGTACAGAAAAGGTAACTGGTCCGTCGTGTGTATTGGGTTCGGTTATACCACGAACTGGAGTAGGCTCCAGCTGGACCAGACTCATCGTGAGAGGGACATTCCAGGGTCGGAATAACCGTTCCAACCAACTGTGCGTTATTGCTGTTGACAGGCGCCTGAGGCAAACCATAAGGAGTGCAATTGACGGACGCTTCATTGGAATTGAACTGATCGTAAAGCGGAGCCTGTTCAAGGAATGGCAGGATCATTTGCCAACCAGTTGTATTTTTCACCATTGTATTGCCCGAGAAGTAGCTGGAATTGTTATACCGGCCCGACCCAATCAGTGCTGGCGGGAAAACCCTGTGCACATCGTGGTAGTTGTGAAGAGCCAACCCGAGCTGCTTCATGTTGTTTTTGCAGGAACTGCGGCGAGCTGCCTCTCTGGCCTGTTGCACAGCGGGCAGAAGCAACGCAACCAAAATTGCGATTATCGCAATCACTACCAGCAACTCAATCAACGTAAATCCACGACGAACCGCTTGCCGTTTACACATAAGAACCTCCTTCAAGAAAAAAGAAACAAAGACACAGAACGCGTCGAAAAAGAACAGGCGCAGCGAAATGGGATTTCTGAATACAAAACACGCCTGTCGTATACGCGTACATCGTACCAGATCCTGATATTTAGTCAATCAAAAACAGGCGATAACGAGGAAAATAAAACAGATGATTGCAGCCCCAGTTCCAGGTGCATCATACCGTCCATTTCTGGGGAATAGCTTATTCTGATGGGTCTCCAGAGAGTTTTCTGGTCCTGTGACAATGCATTATTTTGATTTATTCGTGTTGGTCATCTATGATGAATGACTTTTCAATCAGCAGCTGAAGGTTCGGTTGAAATTCCCGCCGGCCAGACGTTGGCATGAGGATTAAGCCAACAATTTCATACAGGAAAGGAAAACTGGTGAACATTCCGTATAGCCATCAAGTGCAAATGGAGGAGATGCGACTTTCGCCAGAGCCGGGGACCGATCTTTTCTGTCGAATCTGGGAACCGGCTGGCGACTCCTGCGAGCAGGATGAGTTGCCGAAAACACTCTTTCTGGTTCATGGCGCCTGCGAATATGGCGAACGATACGATCGTTTTGTGATGAACGCCATCGGAAACGGCTGGCGGGTCATTGCCCCGGATTTGAGAGGACATGGTCATTCCACAGGTGATTACGTTCACGTTTTCAGGTTTGACGAGTATGTGAATGATCTTCGCTTTCTGACGAAAAAACTTGAATGCCGCGCAGAAAGAACGGTTTTGGTCGGCTGCAGTATGGGAGGTTTGATTTCGATCCGTTACGTTCAGCAGCAGGCGGTCAGGCACGAGGAACCATGCTGCTGTTCGCTGGTATTGCTTTCCCCTCTATTGGGTTTGAAGCTTCCTGTCCCTTACTGGAAAATTCTCGCAGGTAGACTGTTGAGCCGTTTTCTACCAAAGACCCGTTTTCGCAGCACGATCGATCCGAACATGCTGACTCATGATGCTGAGGCAATTCGAATTCGCAAGCTGGATCATTTGATACGCCAGCAGGTCAGTGCCCGCTGGTTTATGGAGTCTGCCCAGGCGATCCGAACTGCCTTTGCCGAGGTCGATCGATACACAACTCCCACGCTAATCCTGCAAAGCGGAGCTGATCATGTTGTTGACCCACTGGCGACAAGAGCGTGGGTTGAGCAGGTCAATCGATGCCAGGTCAATCAGTGCCAGCGTTCTATTCCCGTCTGTCTGGAATTTCTGCCCGGGTGGTATCATGAAGTCCTGCGGGAAATCTATTGGCATGAGGCGGCGAAATGTATTCTTGATTTCGCTGAAGATCGACTGAGTGGCTCCTCACTGAACCACCCCTCATTGTCGGATCGAAAGAGCCGAGTTTAGAGCCTTTCAAAACTGCATAAGCTGGACACAACAGGTACGCTGTCACAACAGGTGCGCTGTTTGGACGCATAACATTCCGAATGTTCGCTAAACTTCATCGGCTGTTCGAACCAGTCACGTTGGGTGTCCAGACTGGCGAAAACAAAAAAATGAATTCGTATCATCCATGAAAACCTGGGCAATCTGTTCTACTTGATTTTCTTTCTGCCTGCATATGGGATATACTGGATACGTCGAGTACCCGCCCCTTCTGTTCGAAAATTTCCCGGAGACTGAGAATGAAAGACAAGACAACGAATAAGGCAGCGAACAACAGCGTGGCCCGCCGTGATTTTCTGAAATCTTCCGCCTTGACCGCAGGCACCTTGGCGACAATGCCGTATTGGTTTACGAGCCGCAGTGTCTTGGGGAATACTTCCGCCAATGAACGCCCGGTGCTGGGGTGTATCGGGACCGGTTCCCGCTGGGGAGCCGTTGGACCGAATGCGATGAAATTTGCAGACTGTGCAGCGGTGTGCGATGTCGATGCCAATCATGCACAAAACGGAAAGGCACGTGTCCAGAAAATTCAGGGAAACAAAAAGCATATCGACGTTTACGAAGATTATCGAAAAATTCTTGAACGGGATGATGTTGATATCGTTACTATTGTCACGCCAGACCATTGGCACTCAAAAATCGCGATTGAGGCGATGCAGGCGGGAAAAGATATCTACTGCGAAAAACCGTTGACACTGACGATCGATGAAGGGAAGAAAATCGTTCAAACGCTGAAAAAGACCGAGCGTGTTTTTCAGGTTGGTACACAACAACGCACCGAAATGGGGCAAAGATTTTTGCAGGCGATCGCGCTCATTCGGGATGGCCGGATTGGCACGGTCAGGAAAGTGACCTGCGCGATCGGTGGAGCGTATGATAGCGGCCCCATTCCTGTTGTTGATGTGCCCAAGGGGCTCAACTGGGAGATGTGGCTTGGGCAGGCACCGCTGGTCGATTTTCGTTTCAAGAAAGATCCCGATGGCGGTCGCTGGGGGAACAGTCGCTGTCATTACGAATTCCGCTGGTGGTACGAATATTCCGGAGGGAAGATGACAGACTGGGGAGCCCATCATATTGATATCGCCCAGTGGGCAATCGAGCAAAACGGTGAAGGGCAGGGGCCGGTTGTTATCGAACCGCTTATGGCAGAGCACCCGGTTGAATTGAAAAACGGGATGCCGACTCTTGATGACCGCTATAACACGGCATTGAGGTTCCATGTCCGGGCGGAATTTCCCAACGGCGTGGAAATGAATATCCGGCATGATGCCAAAGACCTCGGCTTTGAAAATGGAATTCTTTTTGAAGGAACCAAAGGAAAGCTGTTTGTCAATCGGGGGAAAATCACCGGTAAGGCTGTTGAAGAACTGAAAGAGAATCCCCTGCCCGACGGAGCGATCGAAAAACTGTACGGTGGCAAACCGACCTCGCACATGCAGAACTTTATCGACTGTGTGAAATCCCGCAAACTCCCGATTTCCGACGTTTACTCGCATCATCGGGCGATGACAACCTGCCACCTGGCGAATATCTCGATCCGCCTGAACCGGGAACTGCATTGGGATCCCAAAACGGAACAGATTATCGGAGACGAAGCAGCGAACCAATGGCAATCTCGCGAGCAACGTAAAGGGTACGAGATCGAAGTTTGATTTTCTTCCGGAGTTGATCTTCCCCTGGCAGAAGACGACGGCCTTCCGCGCGTTGAAGCGCCGTGTGCGTTTACCATCTGCCGTGTTTCATCTCATGCTTCATGTGCTGGTACGGTGTTTTCGGCTATTTTTCCTGTTCCCTTCCAGTGAGAATTACAATGACTGCAACAGACCTGGGGTTGACCCACGAATTATTGACCGATCTTTTCCCGCAACCGCAATCACCGCAGGAGTGGGAACAGTACATGCTGTCTGATGAGCAGTTGCGGCAATACAAGGAAAAGGGATACATACATGGTGTGCGGTTACTGAATGACCGTCAGGTGGAGGCGCTGCGAACGCAACTTTCGGAAATGGTGCAGCCGGATCACGAGGGGCATCAGTTTTTCTACGAGTACCACAGCAACGAATCGAGCAACGAAAATTCGACGCTCTTTCACGCATTGGGAGCATGGCGGGTTCGCCCGGCTTATCACGATATCCTCTGGAACCCGGCATTCCAGATGGCCGCATATCAGTTGATCGGTGCGGGCTGCCGACTGTTTCACGATCAATTATTCAGCAAACCGGCCAGGCATGGCGGGGTGATCGCGTGGCATCAGGATTATTCCTACTGGACATGGACAACGCCGATGTCGCACTTGACCTGCTGGATTGCACTTGACGATGCCGATACCGAAAACGGCTGCATGTACTACATTCCCGGCAGTCACAAATGGGGATTGCTCGATAAAATCGATCTGGGTGGCGACATGGAAGGCATCCGCAAATTTCTGACTCCCGAACAGATCAGGGATTTCGACAAAAAAATTCCGATTGAGGTTCCGAAAGGCTCAGCGAGTTTTCATCACCCGCTACTGATGCACGGTTCTTACGAAAACCGCTCCGACCGTTCTCGCCGAGCGACGCTGATCAATGTTTTTGCAGACGGCGTGATCTCGAACCAGAAAGGGGAAACGCAACCCGGTTCCGATAACTATCCGAAAATTCCGCCGGGCGAAAAAATGCAGGGCGATTACTATCCGCTGCTCGTCGACCCCGAAAAAAACTTCGGTTCATTTGTGGAGTCGATTCACACGATAAACGACGTGTAACGGAAACCCCGGTCGTCGGCTACGGAAGTTGCATCAATGCAAAGCCCGGTTGACCTCGTTCCGTCACAACACAATAATGTCGCAACTATCCCGCCTGCCTTGTCTGACAGTATGCCTTGCCGGATGACGTCAGGTTCAATATTCAACTTTCAGTGAGTCGATCAGTGGAATCCAGTAAACAGTCCATTCCCCGAAGCAGATATTGGGTTTTCGGTCTTCTGGTCGTATCGTGTACTTTCTGGGATTTGTATTCCAAGACGGTTGTATTTTCGTCACTTGAATACCCCGGCGGAGTTTCAGACTGGACAAAAAGCTGGTTCAACGGATGGATGCAGTTTCGGCTTTACACCAGCTTCAACGAGGGTGCATTGTGGGGAATCGGCCAGGGATTTACCGCTGTCTTTGCAGGGCTGAGCCTGTTGGCGATTATGGGGATTCTGCTTTGGCTGTTCGCGTTCCGTGCGGCGGCGAGCCTGTGGTTGACGATTACGTTGGGGTTGGTCATGTCGGGAACGCTGGGCAATCTTTACGACAGGCTCGGTTGGCATGGGTGTGAACTTGCCGGGCATCGATTGTATGCGGTGCGGGATTTCCTCGCCTTTACTTTCGGCAATTACCACTATCCCATCTTCAACTTCGCAGATGTCTTCCTTGTTACCGGGGCCATTATGCTTGGTTTGTATTCCTTCATGGCGGAGCCTCCAGCCACGACAGAGGCGAAAGCAGAACAGGAATAAAATCGGACGCTCCGTTTTGCGAAGTCAGTTTATACGAAGTCAGTATTGCGAAGTCCGTGGAACTCACCCGCCTTGCGGCATGACGAGGGGAGACAAAGTCGCTACAAAAGCTGTCGACGATCGTTCCGAAAATGAACCGGAATCAAATCTCATCACAGGCCGTAGCGACCGGGCAGAAAGGCAATTCAGCGAAGTTCCTGAAAGCATTGCCGTACCATGTAAATAACCAGCAGCGAACTGATCAGAAACATGATGTCCATCGTGGTGCTGAACCCCGCGAAGGGAAACCCTGTAATCATATCGAGAAGAGCCATGCCCCCTACAACTCCCGCAGCGATGGCGGAGGCGGTCAGCAAGCGACGGATACCAGCGGACATAACGATTCCTTGAGAGGTCTATTCTTGATGTTGTAAGTTGGCATACAGCAGGCAAAGGGAAACGACGCCCCTCGGTTCCTACCTTTATCAATTAAACGATGTCACGGCAAGTATAGCTTCCCGTTTCTACATATTGCCAGCCTTTTTCTCTGTACATTCCGCCGGTTTTCCCTGAAAAACAGGCAGAAACAGATTATTCGGACCACAAGTTCCATCAGACGATTTCAAATCACCCCATGAAGCGGCCCGCCGGGTGCGGCAAGCTGATCAACGCTTCTGGTGACCGCAAGGTCTTCCATTAACGGCGGAGCATGATGCGGTTTGATACGGGCATCCAGAACGAGAGAGCCGCTACATCCCCAATGCGTCTGTT
>JALWSL010000672.1 GCA_027080405.1 Planctomycetaceae bacterium | reverse complement strand
AACCTCCACGGGGATAATTCCCCACTAGGCCCTCAACCTAGCGCGTCTACCAATTCCGCCACCTGGGCTTGCCATTTCCAGCAGAGGGAGGTTATCAGGAGATTCTCCAGAAGGCAACTGCCAGGACCCTTTTTCGGGCGATTGGTTCGCATAAATTCTGCATCAAGTCCCTTGTCTGCATCAATTTTTCTCCCGGGAAAATGTTCTGCGGGAAATGTTCCGCCGGGATACGGATTCCAAACGGACCAGGCCCGCCAACAAAAACAGGCGACCTGAAAAACAGGCCGCCTGTCCGGATTGTCATGTTGCTCATTCAAGGTGCTTTAACTGTTTGACAATCCGCGGTTCCTCATCTGGTTGACGATCTGCTGGGGACGTCCCTTGCTGATCAATTCAACAGCCGTTGCGATATCTTTATCAACAGCGTCGATTTTTTCAGACTTTTCAACAAAGACATCCGGCGTGACTCCCGATCCAGCCATCTCACGACCGTTTGGTGAGTAGAACTTGGCGGTTGTCAATTTCAAATTGCCAGATACAGTTCTCAAAGGGATGTGGGTCTGGACAGTTCCTTTCCCGTAACTTTTTCGACCGACGATGATCGCCCGTCCGTTATCCTGCATCGCGGCAGCGAATATTTCACTGGCGGACGCGGAGTTCCCGTCAACCAAAACGACCATCGGCACTTTCCAGGTTCTTTCAAAGTGGGCCACTTCCAATGAATTGTCGCTCAAGTTGCGCCCGCGGGTTCCAACGATGTTCCCCTGTGGCAAGAATTTGTCAGCCATTTCGATGCAGACATTCAACAAACCTCCGGGGTTGCCTCGCAAGTCGATGATCAAACTTTTCATCCCCTGGCGGTGCAATTTCCACAACGCTTTCTCCAACTGATTCGCGGTCTGATCGGCAAACTGATCGATACGGATGTACGCGATTTTCTGTGCGGAGTCGATTATTCGTGCCTCTGAAACCGATTCCAATACCAATCGCCCCCGTGTCACATTGATCAAGCGGGGTGAACCGTTCCGTAAAACTTTCAATAAAACCTGGGATCCTTCGTTGCCTGAGATCATGTTTGCGATTTCGTTGATTCCCTTTCCCGCGACGTTCTGACCATTGATGCCGTTAATGATATCCCCGCGCTCTACTCCCGCTTTTTCTGCGGGGGAACCTTGAACCGGACGGACAACAATCACCCCCTGATCGTGTTGTTTCATTTCAACACCGATTCCGACCAATTCTTCCCGCGATTTCAACTCGACACGTGGTCTGGAAGCTTGGGCGTTCGGCTTGAAAGCGGAGTATTTATCGAGTGAATCAATGGTTCCTTCGACAAACTCCATTCCGATTGTCGCAGGGTTGATTCCAACACCACCAGCCAACTGATACATGCTCCAACTCATCGCCTGAGCCGCTTCCTGAGCCGTTCGAGCGGTTGTATCCCTGGCCATTCGGCGAAGTTCCGCTCGGGCTCGGGAAAGCGTCTGTTCACTCGCACGAACACCGTGCTTTCGCAAGAATTCAGGATTCTTCAAAGCCTCTGCAATGTAGTTCAACGCATGGCTGGTTCGCTGCTTGTAGCTGACAGGATCAACGTGTCTGCTGTCAATCAGGCTGGAAACTTCCATGAACAAGGCGCGAACCTGGCGATCATTGGTGGAAGCAAGAAACTGGGCCAACTTCTTATCGTTCGAACGGTAGCTGATTCGCTGTTGAACCGCTTCCGGACTCAAATCAGCAGCGTAGTTCTCAACTTTTTTCCCCTGGGCGTTCACGCTGCAGAACGCTGAGCCGAATACGACAACGCTCGCCAAAGCGAATACCTGCAATGATGGAAACCACTTTTTCCAATTCCTCTTGAATTTGTTAAACATCTCTCGTCTCCTTTTTTAGTGATGACTGCCATCGAGTGTCTCACGTTCGACAGCAGTAGCCTTTTCTCTCGTACAATAATGGATACGCCTCTTAGCGACTCCAGGATCACTTTGGTGTCACACATTCTCGGATCAGTCCAATCTCCTTTCCGATCCACCTCTACAATCGATCCTGGCGTCAAACTCTTTCTCGTTTCGAGGCTGAAAAACATAGAAGCAACTTGCATGCCAAAACGAAATGAAATCCAGGAGGAATTACGTAACTAGTTTTGTAGCAAGTAGATGCGATTTACGCCCCTTTTTTCTGTCGAGAAATACGCCCTGAAATTGCAAGTTTGGGTGTAAAATCTATTGCAATTCGTACGTGAGGAAATTTTGACAATTTTCGCAATTTTCCAAAGAATCATAATGACGACACTTTGTCTTGCCCCTGGAATGCAGGCGGGGGTTGCAAGGGGCATTTCGAGCGTTTATTGCCCCTTTATGCTTGCATAAGCGAATTGCATGGCGTCTCTACGCAGTAAAAAAACGGGGCCAGACCGGTGTCAAAGCTCGTCCCGTAGTTTATAGAGGTGATCGAGTGCGTCTTTGGGAGTTAAGCCGTCGAGGTCGAGTTGCCTGAGTTTTTCGAGAATGGGGTGCGGTGGGGGATCGAACAGGGTCAATTGCTTATGGGCACGTGTTTCAGTCTGACGTGGCGGCACAGTCGGCATTCCCTGTTCGTCAAAATGATCCTGTTCGAGTGTAGCCAGGATCTCCCCAGCCCGTAAAATCACCTCTCCGGGGACACCCGCCAGCCTTGCAACATGTATTCCGTAGCTTTTATCAGCTGCCCCGGGGACAATTTTGTGCAGAAAGACGAGGCTGCCCCGATGTTCATGGACACTGACATTCCAGTTTTTCACGCCGGGCAGCGTCTGCTCCAATTCAGTCAGTTCGTGATAATGCGTTGCGAACAGGGTGCGAGCTTGTACGACATCGTGAAGGTACTCTGTCACAGCCCAGGCGAGCGAGAGACCGTCGTAAGTGCTGGTGCCTCGCCCGATTTCATCCAGAATGACGAGTGACTTTTCGGTCGCAGTATTGAGAATACGGGCCGTTTCTGTCATTTCCACCATGAATGTCGATTGACCTTTGCTCAACTCATCACTGGCACCGACACGGGCGAATATCCGATCGGCAATTCCGATACGAGCCTCGCTGGCAGGAACAAAGGAACCGGTCTGTGCCAGCAGGGTAATCA
>JALWSL010000671.1 GCA_027080405.1 Planctomycetaceae bacterium | reverse complement strand
CGAATGCAGTAACAGAAATGTTCCATTTCTTCAGTGTATCCCCGACTGATTTTCTCCATGGCAGCCGATGCAACAGCCGCCTTGGCTGAAGGAGCCAGCGATTCGCTTGCATCCAGGACAGGGCCGGATTTTCCGTTGATCACATAGAGTCGCTGCTCGGTACCGCCGGGACCACTCGAAGGAGACCCTTCCTTGAACAGAAGGGCTTCCTTCTCCGTGTTCATGTAAAGCGTGCCACGGGAACCAAACACCGTTTCGCCATAAGGTTCAAGACGGTTGGTATTGATTGAGGAGTAGGTCACGATGACGATATCGTTTTTGTCTTCCTTGTAGTGCGGACCGGGAAATTCAAAGGTGACATAGACGTGATCGTCGATTTCCCGATCATCCTGTTGTTTGTCGAGCGAGCCGACTCCCTTGACACCGTAAAAGTTTTTACCGCCGTAGCCCTGAACAGCCAGTGGGTGAACTTTCCCGAGGAAAATACTGCAGGCGTCCAGTTGATGGCTACCCAGTTCTGCCATCAGTCCGCCCCCCGTTCTGTTGAACAATCGCCAGTTCACCAGCTCGTTGACATCTTTGTAGCCGAATTCTTCGGTTTTTCCCGCCAAGGCGGCTGCGTCATTTTTGGAAACTTTTTTCCGCCAGCTATCACGATTCGGGAACGAGTTGTTGCGGTGCCACTGGGCTCGAATGAACTTGATGTCTCCCAGTAATCCTTTTTGGACGATATAGTTCGCGTTATCGTATAGAACACTGTAATGCCTTTGATGTCCCACTGCGAGCAGGACATTGTTTTCACGGGCCACCTTGATCATCTCTTTGCATTGCGCGATATCGTGGGCCATCAGTTTTTCGCACAGAACGTGCTTGCCCGCTTTCATCGCTTCGATGGCCACCGGTGCATGCTGGCTCAACGGAATGGCAATGACGACTGCCTCCACATTCGGGTCGGCGAGCAGCTCCTTATGGTTTTTGTACGCTTTGATATTTTTGGCAACGTCTGCGCCAAGTTTGCGAATGAGTCCCCGTCGCACATCGTTGTTGTCGCCATCGAAGGCACGTTTACGGTTGTCGCGAGAGTTCCCGCCAGAAAATCCCGTCGGGTGGCCCCGACGGCACTGTTGAAATTTTGCTGGCCAATCGCTTTTTCTTCAGGCGTAAATTGCATCGTCTATTCCTCCAATTTATTGGCAAAGCCAGACAGCCTTGCCCGGTTGTTCTGTTTTACTATTACTTCTACTTCGTTATTTTTTAGCTGTTCTTGTTTGCTCTGCTCATACGAATTGAGGCTGCTGAATTGAAGCTGGATTCATACAGATTCACAGAAGCTGAATCACAGAGGCTGAAACTGTCGGACAGCTTCTCCCTGCAATGGTCAGGCTCTGTCATTGGGCTTTTTCTTTCCTGAAAACCAATCCGAAAACAGGGCGTCCAGTCCAAACCAGCGACCGGTGGGCAGGAAGACCATCGCCAGCAGAATCATTATTTCAATAAAGTTCTTGTTGACAATCAAACTATGTTCCGGGCCGGGCGGCTGCGGATAGCCGGGAAACGGCGGATACGCCAGATAGAACTGAGTGATCAGAAACGCTCCTGCCAAAGCGGCTACTCTTGTGAACAGCCCTGCCAGCAGTAGCGCCCCAACAATCGTCAATGTCCACATCGTTTTCAGGTCGATATCGCGAATGGCTGTCATTTCGGGAGGAAGAGGGCCTTTCGCCAGTTGAGCAGTCGTCAGAAGTTTTTCCGCCTGCCATTTCAGATCCGATTCGAGTTGTCGAATCGGGCCGACCAATTCCGATCGGAGCTTCTGGATTTCTTTCCAGTCGTAGTCAAGATGCTCCTGATCATATTCTGTTCTGGCTTTTTTCAGATTTTCCTCGAAACGTTTCAGGCGATCCTTGTAGAATTCGATCTGGCCGAGTGTTTTTTCATCGATGGTTCCTTTTTCCTTCTCGTTGATTTTACCGGCCAGTTTGGGATCTCCCTGAAGCGTCGCTTTGGCTTTTTCAAGGAAAGAAAGCCGGGATTGCATCAGATAGATTTTTTGCACCGTGTCGATGTACGCTTTGACAACCGGATCCTTGACATCCTGCAACGAGTCTTTTGTTTCGTCGAAGTTGACCAGTTTGAGAAGATCCCGCTTTTCCCGAGGTGTCAGATGCCTTTTCCCATCGACAACAAGCATCTTGCGTTTCGGATCGTACTTGATCGCCTTGGCCAGACCGCGACTAAATTTCACGCCCGGCGGTAACTGTTCAAGTTTACGAGCGAACTCCTGCGGCCCTTTGAGCATCAAATCAAGCGTTCTGCTCTGCGTTTCATCCAGTCCGTAATGCTTTTTGAACCGTTCTGCCCAGCCAGTCCAGCGGGCTTCAATCGTATCGTAATCGAGATCCCTCAGATCATCGGGATCTCCCGTCAAACCCCGATAGTAATCCCGAAACGGCCCCTGCGCGTTCTTCAGGTATGGCTCGGCCGTCCACGGCTTGGCTGTCTGCTGTGTGCTGAATTTCCATAAGCCTTCGTACAGTAGTTGCCAGCCTATCGATAACCGAACCAGAACCAGAAGGACGCAACCTGCCACACTAATGCATCGGATATCGGAGTTATTCACATTGAATTCCTTCATTTATCAACACTCAACCGGTGTCCAGTATTCATCAGGAAAAATCGGGAGTGCCTGTCTCTATCTCACTCTTATCAGCCTGCCAAACCGGCATGGAAGATGTTCCCGGGCATTGTATTCACAAACTGCCCGAAACATCACTCGTCAACTGCTCTCCGCAGTTTTGGGGAGGGGGCGACACCCGGTGAAGTATATTCACGGGAAGGTGGTGAGGAAAGCGACCCGGCACAGACTATATCTACAGTCAATCAAGACTTGATGCAATCTCCAACATTGGGAATTCTCCCAATTGCCCCGGTTTTCGGCTGCTTTTGGGGAAATTGATTCCGATGCGGCGGCCGCCGCGTTGACGGAGAGGGATGTTTCCATGCGAAAAAATTGTAAAAAATCCAGCTTATCGGCTCAGATGAATCTTCTCTTGATCAAAAAATGGGGATTCCGTTAATTTTGTCCAAAGAAGGCCGGGTTCCCGCGCCTTTTTCAAACGG
>JALWSL010000670.1 GCA_027080405.1 Planctomycetaceae bacterium | reverse complement strand
TTTCTCGATACCCAGTGTCGGCCTATCGGAACAGAAAAAATCAGAACAGGAAATATCACAACAGAAACAGGAGATGAAACCCGCTTCATTTCTTTGGGCCATTCGAGCGGGAAGCGACTTAAACGGAGAAAAAGTTCGCAGCCTTGCTTTCGGGGAAGATGGCTACATTTATATCACCGGTCAATTTGCGGGCGAGGCAGATTTTGGCAAGGTGAAATTGATCAGCCGGGGGCAGTCCGATTGCTTTGTTGCCAAAATCGATTCAGAGGGAACCGTCATCTGGGCCAGACAGATTGGTGGGGAAGCAATCGAACGGGGTTACGGGATCGATGCCGACAGCAGCGGGAATGTTTTTGTCACAGGGCACTTTCAAAGTAGTGAACTTGAGTTTGCCAAAACGAAAGTTGTCAACCGGGGTGATTACGATGCATTCACTGCCAGTTTTGATCAGGAAGGAAATGAGCGTTGGATTCATACCGGTGGCGGCCCCGGTTACGATTACGGTCACGGCCTGGATTTAATGCCCGGCGGTGGATGTGTTGTAGCTGGTCGAATGGTTGGACCGGCCCGATTGGGGGAGAATATTCTGGAGAAACAGGAGAAAGCACCCCGCCTGTATGTTGCCCGTTACAGCGAGAGCGGCAAACTGATCTGGGCCAAAGCCGGTGGAGCACCCACTGCAGCAGGGGCGGAAGATGTTGCCGTCGACCGTTCGGGAGATATCTGGATTTGCGGGCACGCCTCGAGAAATGCTTCCTACGACGGACAGCCTCTCGGTCATGATGATGCAGGTTCGCTGCTTGTCGCGAAAATAGCGGGTAAAGATGGCAAGTTGCTGCAAGTGCTGCGATTCGGGAAGGGAGCCGAAGGGCACGTTACAGGAGTTATTCCCGATGAAGAAAATGGCGGCTGCTACATTTGTGGCGGTTACAAGGGGACCATCAAAGCCGGTCAGAACACGATTGAAAGCACAGGCGATAAAGATGTGCTCGTTGCCCATGTGAATCGGGAAGGAAAAATTGACTGGCTCAAAAGCGGAGGCGGTAGCGGTTGGGACCTCGCATTGGGGATCGGGATCGACAAAAAAGGGAATGCTCTGGTTACCGGTTTTGTTACCGACAAAGGTGATTTTGGCGACGGATTCACAATCCCCCACGGGCCGGATGAGAAACGGGAAGGGTTTGTCACCTGTTACGATTCGAAAGGCAAACTGCTTTGGCTTGTGAGCAACGGCGGAGCAGATCACGAGATAAATGAGGATGTTGCCTGTGACGCGGTCGGCAACATCATTTATGGTGGCGGGTTCCGTTCTGAAGGCCGTTTCGGGGCGATCAGACTCGAAGCAAAACTGGCAGAAAAACATGGGCAGGATATTTTTGTCGCCAGGTTTCGTCCGCCCTCCGATTCTGTTCGGCCGGGTATTAACGATAAATTTCTGGACCCCAATCTGAAAATCGAAAAATGGGTCAAACTGTTTGAAGGAGAAAGTCGGGAAGTTTTCTCGGCTCGCAGTAACCTGCTCGATGCCCTTGACCTGAAACCGGGAATGCATGTCGCCGATATCGGTGCGGGAACCGGTCTGTTTATCACTGTCTTCGCTGATCAGGTTGGCCGCAAAGGTTGCGTTTACGCGGTTGAAATTTCACTTCCTTTTTTGAAACGGTTACGGGATGTTTCAGAGGATCGGAAACAGATCATTCCTGTGTTGTGCGATCAGGATTCCGTCCGTCTGCCTTACCGGTCGGTTGATGTCGCTTTTACGTGTGATGTCTATCACCATTTTGAATACCCTCAGAAAACTTTGAAATCAATCCTGTTTGCCCTGAAGCCGGGAGGAGAGTTCATTGTGGTCGACTTTGAAAAGATTCCCGGTGTAACTCCCGAATGGATTATGAAACACGTCCGGGCGGACAAGCAGACCGTAAAAAAAGAAGTATTGCAGGCTGGTTTTGAGTTCGTCAAAGAGAAAAAAGTTCGGGGGATTCGGGAGAATTATGTGTTGATATTCCGAAAGCCGTCAGAATGAAGCAGTCGCCTTCTGCTCGCAAGAAACTCGGTTTGGTCAGTGCGACCGGTATCGTCGTTTCAAGCATGGTGGGCGCGGGAGTGTTCACGACCTCCGGATATGCGTTGGCGGATTTGGGAGAACCATCTCTTGTGCTTCTGGCCTGGATGACGGCTGGCCTGATTGCGGTTTGTGGCGCGATCGGCTACGGAGAATTGGCTCGATTATTTCAGGAATCGGGCGGGGAATACCTCTTTTTATCCCGCACGATTCATCCTGCGGCAGGTTTTTTGGCAGGATGCGTTTCGCTTCTGGCGGGGTTCACCGGTGCAATTGCCTTCGCTGCAACGGCGTTGGAATCGTATTCGGGACTGTCAGGAAAAGATTTTCCCTTGCCGGCAGGAAGTGTCGCCATGGTGGCTGTTCTTCTGACAACTGTGATGCATCTGTTTCATGTCCGTGGCGGTGCTCTGGTTCAGAACGCGATGGTACTCGCGAAATTTTTGCTGCTGTTTATCTTTTTGTCTGTCGCCATCTGGAATTATCCCGCGCACTGGCCCGGCCTTTCCCGGCAGGCAGAACCGATCACGCACGTTTTTTCGTTGTCCGCGTTTTGTATGTCTCTGGTTTGGATATCCTTGAGTTATTGCGGTTTCAATGCCTCCGTTTATGTAGCATCGGAAATAGAGGAGACAGAACGGAATGTGCCCCGCTCGCTGTTGGCAGGAACGGCGCTGGTCTGTCTTTTCTATCTCGCGTTGAATTCTGTGTTCCTGCTTGCTCCGACTCGGGCACAGATTGCGGGACAGGAACAGGTAGCCGTGATCGCAGCCCGCACGGTTGGCGGAAACTGGCTGGCCGAGCTGATTCGCTGGACGGTGATTGTTTCGCTGTTCACATCGGTCTCGGTAATGATCATGACAGGGCCGCGCGTGTATGCGAAAATGGCGGAAGATGGTCTGATGCCCCGCTGGCTTCGCTTTCAGGAAAACGCCCCTCGTCGTGCCATTCTCATGCAGGCTGTACTTGCCATTATTGTGATCTATGTCTCCACGCTGAAGCAGTTGCTTTCCTATTTGGGGTTCACACTATCGCTTTCATCTGCTCTGACAGTCTCCAGCC
>JALWSL010000669.1 GCA_027080405.1 Planctomycetaceae bacterium | reverse complement strand
CTCCCTGATAATGTCCTTTCACTTTTTCCAGATAAACCCGCATCACGCGCGATTGTGTTTGATCCCCGACAAAAAGCTGATTCTGAAACGGCCCGAATTTTCCGCCGGTGGTATCACAGGTAATTCCCGAAGCAGACTTTCCCATTTTCGTATATGGAAACAGAACGGCGGGCGGTTCGTATTCCGGTATTTTGTCTGCTTCAATCATAAAACGGCTTTCACTTGTCGGCTCTTTCGGTTTCGGCCCCATCACCGCTTTTACCTCCGGGAGATCGTACCACTTGAAGCCGATCGGGTTGCCGACAAACTTGCCGGGGATCAAATGTTTCAACGCACAGGTACCGTTCCAGGGGCCCTGGTTATCGGTATAGAAAATATCGCCGTTCGCGTTGGCGCCCACTCCGCCGGGTGAGCGGATGCCGCTGCATGTCGGAACCAATTTTCCTTCAGGAGTGATCCGCACGCACCAGCCGCGATATTTCACGTTACTGGTGAATGAACCGGTCAGACAAAGTGTAATCCATAAGTCCCCTTTCGCATCGAATTTGGAACCGAATGCGTATTCATGGTAATCGCCAGAGATTTCCCAATCATCGTTAAAACATTCAAAAAGATCGGCTTTGCCATCGTTGTCGGTATCCTTGATGCGGGTGACATCGCAACGTTGAACAACGTACAACCAGCCATCCCGCCAGGCGAGCGAAAGCGGTTCGTGCAGCCCCTGGGCGTAAAGTGAGAGGCGTGATTGTGAAACATCTTTCGCAAAAGGGTTTTCGATCAGCCAGATTTCTCCCCGGCGAGTGCAAACCGCCATTTTCCCACTGGGCAATAACTGGAATCCAGCCGCCTCGAGCACTTCTCCTTCCGGGAGAGTAAAGGTTGAAATGCGATAGTAATCTTCCTCGGTGGGTGATTTTTCTGCTGCGAACAGAAAAGGCGATAAGTGAAGAAGCCATACCAGACAGATTGTTTTCAGAAGTTGACGCATCAAATTTTCATTCCGCAAATGGTCTTTGTATTGGTGAGATCATTTTGAAATCTTATGGAAAATTCGGGCAGGACGCAAAGATAGATGGAAAAACATCGATGGAATACGCAATCGAAGACACCTTTCGCTTTTATTCCCGCTTGCAAGAGGAACTCCAGAGAGTTGCGTTCGGTAGATTGAATTGGGACAATCCCGTTTGAATTGGGAATGTTGCTGTTTGCCCAGCGTGCCTGGTCTGTCACAACCGGAGAGGTTGAAAGGACATTCGTAAGTGATGGGGGCAAATTTGCGTACAAACAGCGGGAATGCTCTCTTGAAGGAGTCTCGCTGGAAACGATCTGGCTGTCATTGATTGAACGGAACCTGAGGTGAACGATGCCAAAACTGGGGGTGAATATTGATCATGTTGCGACTGTGCGTCAGGCCCGCAGAACAGTGGAGCCTGATCCTGTCTGGGCGGCCGCGCTGGCGGAACTGGGGGGAGCGGACGGGATTACCGTGCATCTTCGCGAAGATCGCAGACATATTCAGGATCGTGACATTCGTCTGTTGAAAGAAACCGTGCAGGTGAAATTGAATCTGGAAATGTCGATAGCAGATGAGATCGTCGATATTGCTTTGGAAGTCATGCCCGAACAATGCACGGTTGTTCCTGAAAAGCGGGAAGAAATAACGACTGAAGGAGGGCTTGATCTTCTCCAGAAGGGTGACCGTATTCAAAGGTGTATTGATCGCCTGCTCGAAGCGGGCATCGAGGTGAGTCTGTTTATCGATCCGGAGCCTTCACAAATCGCGGCTGCGGATGCCTTGAATGTCCATGCTGTCGAATTGCATACCGGCTGCTACGCGGAAGCGAAGAATGCGGAAGATGTTTCACGAGAACTCGAACGCTTGTTGATTGCGAGTGAGGAGGCACTGGAACGCGATTTGCTTTTGCACATGGGACACGGCTTGACCTATCGAAATGTGGAACCGGTTGCTGAGATCCCGGGAGTGAGTGAATTGAACATTGGGCACAGCATTATTGCCCGTTCGGTGTTTGTCGGTATTGAAGCGGCTGTTCGGGAGATGAAGGCGCTTATCAGTCGAACGTCGGATTTCCCCATGGAATAGGAGACGTTTGAGTTCAGTCTTCGGATCGTGTACGGTGCATCGTGCTGTATCTGTATCTTGACGGGTGCCCCATCCGTTATGTGACAGCGTCCCTCGCGATTCAGGTCAGGGCTTCATGGAACCAATCAAGACAATGAAAATCGCCTTGCTATTCATTCTGCTTACCGCTGGCTTTCTTTTGCAATCACGAGAGATTGTCGCGAATGAAGGTGATTCTGCCGGTGAACGGGTACGCTCTGCCTCTGACAATTCTGCTCCCGCAGAGACGGTTCCCGGGAATGACGGGAAGCAAGATTGGGCACGAGAAGAGAAGCGAAGTTGGGCACAGACGAAGAAAAAATTGACTCCTGAACAACAGGAACGCCGCAAGCAGATGCTCTCAGCCAGTTGGATCATGCTGATTGGTGTCGCTATTCTGGGGGGGATCTTGTTGTTGATCGTGTTTATTATCGGAAGCCGACTCCGCAGAATTGCCCGCAAGCCGTTGCCGGATGCCCCGCTTCGTGATCCAATGTGGTATCTGAAAAACAAAGCACCTCAGACGCCGGGGACGGCTGAGGAACCAGCGGATTCCGATCACGAATGACTCGTACAAAAAACAGTATTGACCTGAGCCTTCCCAAAGAGTGCCGATTGAGGAAATCAGCCGAGTTTCAACGGGTCTACGATTTGAAACAACGTGTCAGTGACGAACACCTGCTCCTGTTTGTTGCCCGCAACTCGCTGGGAATTACCCGTCGAGGAATGAGCGTTTCCAAAAAGCATGGCAATGCGGTGCATCGTAACCGGATAAAAAGATTGCTCCGTGAAGCGTTTCGGCTCAGCAGACATCAATTGCCGGCTGGTTTGGATCTTGTTCTGATACCACGTGTCGGTTCCGGAGCCGGGCTGAAAGAGTATCGTCAATCATTATTGAAACTTGCGAAACGAATCGTGCGGCGGTTGGAAAAGCAACAGCGGCTGGATAAGTAAATGACCATTCGCATCCTGCACACAATCTGGCATCTTCCTGCCCGGCTGTTCATT
>JALWSL010000668.1 GCA_027080405.1 Planctomycetaceae bacterium | reverse complement strand
ATCTGCCACTCGCGTCCCTTGATACCGGTCTTGCAAGACCGGTATCAAGGTTTTTGTTTTCTAACCAAACGAGCGAAGAAAAGACAGTTCATGCAAGATACAAGGGCAGGCTATGCGTACAAAGGCTGAGGGCTAACGAATGCTACAATGGCTATGTACTCATTGATTGTGGATTACAATTGGTGTGCACAGCACACCCTATCTGGCTTTCCCTTGTGTCTTTGTGTGAGATTATTTCTCGCAACGGCCAAGCATTGTAAGCGGAACGGCGCCAGCCGTCCGGTAGTGGCCGCGCGACAATGAAATACCAGAACTGTAGGGTCGTTACGACGCACCCTCGTGGCATCTTCCGCGGGGGCGGGAAGTCGTTGAAGATGGGAAGGTGATTCAAAACTATTTGAGATGTTTTTTGAACCAGGCAACTGTTTCATCAAAGGCCCGTTTGTGCTGTTCGCCCTGGAAACCGTGGCCGGCACCTTCCATGACGATCAGTTGGCTGGGAACTTTTGCTTTCTGAAACGCCGCATAAATGTTGCGGCTGTGTTGGATCGGTACAAGAGTATCTTTATCGCCAGCAATCAGCAGCGTGCTGGCATCATCGCTGGTGACATGGATCAGGGGGGAGCAGCTTTTCGCCTGTGCCAGACTGAGATCCAACGCAGGAAACTTTTCGTAGGATGGAAGATGTTGAGGCGCTTCCCAAACCATAATCTGCAGGTCGGTCGGGGCAACCCAGGCGACGACAGCTTTCACCCGGTCGCTCACCCGTTGAACAGGGTCTGTTGCTTTGGGGTTCCCGCTGTCCGAAGCGGTTCCCAGCATCAACGACAGATGCCCGCCAGCACTTCCCCCGTAAACTCCCAGGCGATCCGGATCGACATGAAATCTCTCAGCATTCAATCGGATATACCGGACACTTCGGCGTACATCCTCGACAGCTTCCGGGATTGAAAATTTCGGGCTGCTACCATGTCGGACAGCAAAAACGGTAAACCCATTATCGGTCAACGGTTTGGTCCACTTTGCCAGGACATCCGGCGGGGCCCATCTCGAGTACCATCCACCACTGACCATAAACAGAACACCGGCTCCGTTCGAGTTCTTTTTGGGTGTCAACACGTCGAACGTCAGGGCGAGGCCATATTTGTGACCATAAACGACATCGGGAGTGACATTGAAATCTGCAACGAAATCTGCAACTTCCGTATCATCTGCGATAACAGAATGGCAAAGCAAAATTGATAGGGCAAAGACAGTCAGTAAAAAACGGGCGTGCATGGTTGCATCCTGCTATATTAGGACAACGAATTACAGGGAACTGTTCCGCAAGACAAAACCGGGAATCAATCAAATATTCATGTCTGATGTTTATTGTGTAAGGAACAGAACCTTTGTGGAATTGGCCTGCAGGTTGTTCATAAATTGAAGGCCGGAACGTCAACCCGATTCAACAAAAGAATGTCCAGACGCTTTCACCCGAGTTTTTATTGAAAGTTTTTATTGAAATGCAGATCAGGAGAGTATTCCTCTGACCGGCCCATTATCCAACACGCCGGTAATTTTCAAATCCAATCCCTGGAACGGGATGGTGAACCGGTTGTGATCGATACCGAGGCAATGCAGGATCGTGGCGTTCAAATCGTGAATGTGAACCGGATTTTCGAGGACGTTGTAACTGAAATCGTCCGTTTCGCCGTACACAATTCCCGGTTTGATGCCGCCTCCCGCCATCCAGATACAGAAGTTTTTCGGGTGATGGTCGCGGCCATAATTTTGCCGGGTCAGTTTTCCCTGACAGTAAACGGTTCGACCGAATTCGCCTCCCCAAATGACAAGCGTATCTTCCAGTAAACCGCTTCGTTTCAGGTCGTTAATCAGTGCCCAGGCGGGCTGGTCGATATCCTTGCATTGATTCACCAGGTCTCTGGCGATATTGCCATGCTGATCCCAGCCGCGGTGGAATATTTGTACAAATCTGACATCGCGTTCCGCCATCCTGCGCGCGAGTAGACAACTGGCTGCAAAAGTTCCCGGTTTCGTGACATCGGGGCCGTACATATCGAGAGTCTGTTTGGTTTCCCCGGAGATATCGGTCAGTTCGGGAACGGAAGCCTGCATGCGAAAGGCCATTTCCGCCTGATCAATCCGCGCCCGCGTTTCAGGATCACCAATTCTTTCAAATGTTTGTTCGTTCAGAACGCCCAGCCGATCCAGCATGCTGCGTCTGGTTGCGCGGTCAATACCTTCCGGGTTCGACAAAAACAGAACGGGATCACCTTGAGCCCGGAGAGCCACCCCCTGTGTGGAGGTTGGCAAAAAAGCGGACCCCCAAAGTCGGTTATACAGTGCTTGGGCCTGTTGCCGACCTGTCCAGGTCGGTGTCATCACGACAAACGACGGGAGGTTGTCGTTCATGGAGCCAAGTCCGTAACTGAGCCACGACCCCAAACTTGCCCTGCCGGGAAGTTGGCTTCCGGTGCAGATGTAAGTGATGGCGGGATCGTGATTAATCGCCTCGGTGTTGACTGTTTTAATAATGGCAAGATCATCGACCATTTTGGCGTGATACGGAAGAAGCTCGCTGATCCAGGCTCCGCTTTTTCCGTGTTGGGCAAATTTGAATTTCGAAGGAGCGATCGGCAACGACGCCTGCCCGGAAGTCATTGTTGTGATACGTTGGCCCTTTTGGATATCCGGCATCTTCCGCAAATCTTCGTTGAACAGATCGTTCAATTTTGGTTTGTAATCGAACAGGTCGATTTGTGAAGGTGCCCCGGCCATGAAGAGATAGATGGCTCGTTTGGCCTTCGGTGCAAAATGGGGAAGATCCGGCAACCCACCACTGGCAACGGCCTGTTGTTGTGGCATCAGCGAAGCCAGCGCAGCCGTTCCCAACCCCATTGCAGCACCACCAAAAAAATGCCGGCGAGTTTGTTGTAAAGCATAGTCAGTCAATGGCGATTTCTGGAGAGGCTTCATCAGACCACCTTTAGTGTACGTTAGGGAAACTGCAATCAGGGGGGGGACTGCGCGGAGACGGCAGCAACCGCGATCAGTGATATTATCTGCACCCAATCTGCAAGTATCAATTGAAAAAACGTTTTTTTGAGGGAGCTCCTGTTTTTTCAGGAATATATGGCGGCTCACATTTCTGTGGTTTACAAATGACGTACCGTTACGGATAATTTCGATTGATGATATGATGTTATCTGGTATGGAAAGAGGAAATCAAGCCAGGTTGACTGTCCTGCCAAATTGTCTGCTCAGTTGGAATGGGATGAGAGGCCACTGAATCACGACCCGCCTGCAACTCCTTCCGGTTTCAAGGTTGTACGATGAAAATTGAAATTGCCTTTATCGCTGTCATTTTCGCATTCTCTCTTTCTCCTCAGGCTTTTGGGGAAGAGCAGGTCGGTTTTGGTGATGATGTTCGTCCCATCCTTTCGACGAAATGTTTTGCGTGTCATGGGCCGGATGCCGAGCAGAGAGAGGGCGGGTTTCGTCTTGATGAAAAAGCATCTGCACTGGGCGAAGGGGACTCCGGAGAAAGAATTATTGTTCCCGGCGATCCTGAATCGAGCGAGATGATCGTGAGAATTCTTTCGGACGATCCCGATTTGGTGATGCCCCCGGAGGATTTTGGGAAGGAGTTGACCCCGCAGGAAATCGAGACGCTGAAACTCTGGATCAAACAAGGGGCTAAATGGCAAAAGCATTGGGCCTACGAGGCTCCAGTCAAATCGCAATTGCCGGATGTCAGGCAGGGTGATTGGGTGCGGCAGCCGTTGGATCGCTTTATTCTTGCCCGCCTGGAAAAGGAAAACATGAAACCGGGAAGCCGGGCGGATCGCATCACATTGCTCCGGAGAGTCACTTTCGATTTGACCGGTCTTCCGCCTTCGATAGAGGAGGTCGACAATTTTCTGAAGGACGATTCTCCCAACGCCTACGAGAAGGTGGTTGATCGTCTGCTCGCCTCTCCCCGCTATGGTGAGCACATGGCTCGCTACTGGCTCGATGCGGTTCGCTACGGCGATACGCACGGTTTGCATCTGGATAATTATCGCGAGATGTGGCCCTACCGCGATTGGGTGATACGGGCTTTCAACAGCAATATGCCCTACGATCGGTTTGTGACGGAACAGCTTGCCGGCGATTTGTTGGAGAATCCGACACAGGATCAGCTTGTCGCCACCGGTTATAATCGGTGTCATGTCACGACCAGTGAGGGAGGTTCGATTGCTGAGGAAGTTTACGTTCGCAATGTGGTCGACCGTGTTGTGACATTCGGAACGGTTTTTCTGGGGGCAACATTCGATTGCAGTCGCTGTCACGATCACAAGTTCGATCCTTTTACGATGCACGATTTTTACTCCCTGTTTGCCTACTTCAACAGTATGGATGGCAACCCGCTGGATGGAAATAGAAAAGATCCACCTCCGGTGATTCAGGTTTTCACGCCGGAACAGAAAAAGCAGCTTGCCCAGTACGACAGCAAACTGGCTGCACTCAATCAATCGCTGGCAGCGATCTCCCCCCGTATCAGGGAGTTACAGAAAAAGTGGGAGCCTGTCGCGCTTCAGCAGAGTGAACAATATAAATCGGTTGAGGCCGCCTGGCAGGTTCTGACTCCTGAAAAGTATGTTTCGCACGGTGGGGCCACGCTGAAGCTCCTTGCTGATCAGTCACTGTTGGCCAGCGGCAAGAATCCATCCCAGGAAATTTACGAAGTGCAGGCGAATCTTCCCGGGGCAGACTGGCTTGCCATTCGCCTCGAAGGACTGATCGATCCGTCATTGACCAACGGCGGAGCAGGGCGAAGTGCGAACAGCAACGTTGTGCTCACGGAATTCGAGGCCTATGTCGCTTCACCTGATCAGCCCGAGAAATGGGAGCCGATCAAATTCCAGACCGCGCAGGCAGATTATGAACAGGAAAATGGCGATTTCAAAGTGTTGAACGCGATTGATGGAAAACGGGAAACCGGTTGGGCAACTGCCGGGTTTCTGAAAAAAGAAAATCGTGTCGCGTTTTTCGTGGCTGAAAAACCATTCGGGTTTGCTGAAGGAACACGATTGAAAATTATATTGAAGCACGAATCCCAGTACGGACAGCATCAATTCGGACGATTTCGGCTTTCAGTCAACAGGCACAACCCGATAGCGATGCAACTGCCGGCGGATATCCTGGCGATCCTGAAAATAAAAGCGGAACAGAGGAACCAGGAGCAAAAGACAAAGCTGGAAAAATATTATCAGGAGAAAGTTGTTCGTGATAAAGAATTTATTGATTTGACCAACAGGAAAAAAAGCCTGCAAAAAACTCGCGACGATTTCTACAACAAAATTCCGACAACGCTGATTTTCCGGGAGACAGAGAAAAAGAAAAAATCCTACGTTCTCAAGCGAGGTGAATACGATCAGCATCTTGAGGAGGTGACCCGTCGTACTCCCCTCTCACTGCCTGAAATGAAAAAAGAATGGAGCAATGATCGACTGGGACTGGCAAAGTGGCTGACTGACGAAACAAATCCGCTGATGGCCCGTGTGACAGTGAATCGTTTCTGGCAGCAACTGTTCGGTACGGGGCTTGTCAAGACTGCGGATGACTTCGGATCACAGGGAGAAGTGCCCAGTCACCCGAAACTGCTCGACTGGCTGGCTGTCGATTTTCGTGAATCGGGTTGGGACGTCAAGCACCTTTTCAAAACAATGGTCATGTCGGCGACCTATCAGCAATCTTCCAGACTCACGCCTGCACTGTTCGAAAAAGACCCTGAGAACCGGCTTTATGCCAGGGGGCCACGTTTCCGTCTCGATGCGGAACCGCTTCGCGATCAGGCATTGTTTGTTTCCGGTTTACTGGTTGAAAAACTGGGAGGGCCAAGTGTGAAGCCTCCCCAACCGCCCGGGTTGTGGTACGCGGTGGGCTACACCGGTTCCAATACGGCTCGCTTCGTTCCCGATACCGGACCGGAAAAAATTCATCGCCGTACCGTTTACACATTTTTGAAACGGACGGCCCCTCCGCCGGAAATGTCAACCTTTGATGCTCCTTCCAGAGAGTCGAGTTGCGTGCGCAGGGAACGAACCAACACGCCGATGCAAGCACTGTTGCTGTTCAACGACCCACAGTATCTTGAGTGCGCCCATGGACTTGCTGCCCGCGCCATGAGAGAAAAAGGCGGCTCTCCTGAAGCGATCGCCACGTATATGTTCCGGCTTTGCACGTCGAGAAAACCGAATGCGAAAGAATTGAAGGTATTGGTGGAAGGCTATCGGGAAGACTTGAAGCGATTCTCTGCGTCTCTCGAAAAGACGGCCAGCCTGGTTAAACTTGGCAGCCCCGAAATCGCAAAGGGCCTACCGACCAATGAACTGGCCGCCTGGACGGTCTGCGCGAACATCCTGTTGACGGCGGATGAAGTCATCACGAAAAACTGAGCAGATGCCGGGTTCTGATCGACAGGTTCTGATCGACGGAGAGTTTCCAACACGGCGGGAAACCGGACGGTGGTGGTCGTTGCCGATCGCGCAGAGGTGGTCGCAGTCGTGAACGTAGTCAAGGCTGTCCGGGTTGGTGTCAGTGTCAATCCGTCGGCTGCAGGGCGGCCAGCGTGGTCTGAGCCTGAATGCGTACCTGTTGGTGCGGAGCGTTTTTTGCGATTTTAATGAGTCGTGAACGGTATTGATTGGCTGTCTTGGGATGTTTGGCCAGCGCGCGCAGTGCTGCAACAGTGACTTCCGGATCTTCATTTTGCGATTCGACAATTTTCATCAAAACATCCAGCAGCTCTTCCCGCGCACCGGCCAGTTCTGCCAGTGATTCAATTGCAGCGACCCGGACTACAGGGTCGGAATGGTGTTGTGCTGTTTTAACCCACAATTCGACTCCCGGATCCGGCTTGAAAAGGTTCAGCGCCCAAACCACGGCCAGGATGAATAAAACCGCAGTCAGCGCTCCCCAGGCCCATCGCAGACTCCTTTCGAAACCTGAGAAAACAGAGGAGGTCCCTTGGTACGGGGAGGGGAGTACATTCTTTTTCTTTTTGTGTGTCGAGGAGGATTCAACCAGGCGTGGTGATTCACGAAGTTGAGCGAGTCTTTCCGAAACGACCAGTGCATTTTCCGGACGATCAGCCGGAGACTTGGCCAGCATGGAGAGTACCAGACGCTCCAACCCGGCAGGACAATCACTGTTGAATTCGGAAATCGGGGCCGGTTCCTGTTTCAGATGGGCATGAAGAATCGGAGCTGGATTCTCTCCCGCAAACGGCGGTTGTCCCGTCAGCATTTCATAAAAGACACAGCCGAGGGAGTAAATATCGCTACTATGGGTAAGTGGTGGTTTCCCACGTATCTGTTCGGGTGACATGTACTGAACTGTTCCCAGCGTTCTGCCGTCAGCTGTCAACTTCGCTTCGGACATCACACTGACCAATCCGAAATCGCTGAGTTTGATCTGTCCCGCTTTGGTCAACAGAAAGTTGTTCGGTTTGACGTCCCGGTGAATAATATTTTTGTCGTGAGCATATGCCAGGGCGGCACACATCTGGCGTCCAAGTTCGATCATCTTGGGCCAGGGAATTTGGCCGTGACTCTGGATTTTGTCCCACAGCGTTCCGCCTTCGAGCAATTCCATGGCGTAAAATCGCTGTTTATCTTCGCAGACTCCCCCGAAAGATCGGACGATGTTGGGATGACGCAACTCCTTGAGCGTTGCAATTTCCAGTTCAAAGCGTGCCAGAAGCGTTTTATTGTTGATATCAGCCGGGATAAGCTTGACGGCGAACAGGCGATCATCCTTTACATAGCGGCCTTTATAGACGACCCCCATGCCTCCTTCGCCTATTTTTTCCAGTAGCTCAAATGGCCAAACCCAGATGCTTCCCATGTTCCCATTCAAATCAACGAAAGATCGTTGTCTCTACCCGCCCCAGGCAGGGCAATACGTTCGGCGCTAACTGTCAGGAAGCCTATACCAAAATAATGGGCATATCCAGAGTTTATATTTGCAGGTGGACAATTTTTCGAAAAACCTCAAGAGATTTATCGGGTTTTCCGGCACATCGCGACCGGCAAAACAGGACCGTTATGTCCCTGTTTCACTCCCCCTTTTGATTTTGCCCCCGAATCGGGCCTGCAGAAGGGGGGGGCACCAGACAAAAAGAAACGGTTCAGACGGTATCAAACTTCTGGTCTGATCTTGATTGATGTTGGAAGTTTTTCAATCTTTTCGCGTACGAACTGCCCAAAAATATGTGACACATCAATTACTGTTGGCAGCAATCAGGGAGTTTTGTGCCACATCGTTTGCAGAACAGGGCATCAAAGTCGTGTGTTGAAGAATGGCAATCTGGACAGGTGATCTCCTTCGACGTGCTGGAGTTGCTGGCGTTGACGACCTCAACAGAAAACATGCCGGTCGGAACAATGATAATTCCATAGCCGAGCAACATGATGACTGCTGCCAATGTTTGCCCCAGAGCGGATTGTGGGGCAATGTCTCCGTAGCCGACAGTCGTAATGGTCACAATCGCCCAGTAAACCGATTTGGGGATACTGGTGAACCCGGATTTCTCTCCTTCAATCAGATACATGGTTGATCCCATGATGAGCACAATTGCCATCACCACGACCATAAAAACGGTTATTTTGCTGATTGTGGCTTTCAGCGCGATCCACAACAATTCTGCCTCACTCATGCAATGGACAACTTTCAGAATTCGGAAGATTCGAATCAATCGCAAGGCACGCAAAACAACCATCGAATGGGAACCGGCAATAAATACCCCCAAAAAAGTTGGTAGAATGGAGAGCAGGTCAATGATGCCATAAAAGCTGAACGCATAGCGAAGGCGGTGCTGCACACAGATGATTCTCAGCAGATACTCCAGGGTAAACAGCAGCGTGAAGCCCCATTCGGCGATCAGCAGTTCGGTTCCCCATCGAGCCCGAATCCCCTGAACACTTTCGAGCATGACAGCTGAAATCGAGAGCATGATGGCAATCAGCAGAACAATATCGAATGCCCGGCCGGCCGGCGTTTCCACCCCGAATATGATTTCGTTCAATTTCAACTGCCAGGGAGACAGATTTTCTCCTCCCAAAAAACGGTCGTGATGGATATTGGAATGTTGAATTTTCTGGTTGGGCATCGGTTTATTCGCAGTGGAGAAACGGAGAGGAACCTGACTGATCCCTATGGTGACTGTTTCAGGAATTCGGTCGTAAATAAATCCTGTGGTTGAATGAGACCGGGTTGGAGCAGTTTGATCTGCTCGAGTTGTTCAACGAGTTGTTGCCAGCGTTCCAGGCTCATATCACCCGTGAATTTATTCTGTTTGTCCAGGCTGAGTTCTTTCAGGGCATCCAGACCCTGATCGAGAACTTCGACAGACATCTCCGGATTGATCGAGTGAATGTATTCGTGGACTCTGGCTGAATCCTTCGACAGATAGTCAGCCCAGCCCTTGACAGAGGCCCGGACAAATTTTCGAACCAGTTCGGGTTGTTCGGCGATGACATCTTCGTGCGTCATCAACACGCTGGAGTAGGGGTCGAATCCGAGTTTTGAAACCATTAATACTTCGGGCTTTGCGCCTTCACGTCTGGCGACTACAGGTTCACTGAATACATACCCCTGTTGGGCAAAATTCCTGTCACGCAGAAAATGGGCTATCGAACCGGTGTATCGTACTATTCGGACATTCTCCAATTTCAGTCGGTCTCGCAGAAAATGGGAGAAAGCCGGGGCATCGCTCATGGCCAATGTGATGTTTTTCAGTTGGTCAAAAGATTTGATCCCGCTTTCCTGATGAACGATTATGCAACGGGGCGAATGTTGTAGAGGCGCCATCAATGCGACGATGGCTGCATTCTGTGCGCGTCCCAAAGCGATTCGGTCTGCATTGGAGATCCCAAAAGTCACGCGCTTCGCTGCAACACGCTGAATAACCGGACTGTCCGGTCCCCCTGGCAGGATGGTTACTGCCAGTCCCTCTTTTTCGTAATCTCCATTAAGCAAGGCAGCGTAAAACCCGCCATGCTCCGCCTCTGGAAGCCAGTTCAAGGCGAGTGAGACCTGCTTCAGTTCAGGCTTTTCTGAAGTCCGTTCCGATGAACTCTGAGGCGAATTTCCGGAACAGGAAACGAGGAAAGAAAGGCAGACGAAAAAACAGAATCCAGCAAGCAGTCGGTACATCACGTCACTCCTGTCGAATGGAAAATGCGTTGTTTTGATTCCGGATAAACGGTCGATAGAGACAAGCCGGCCCTCTCTTCTATCCGGTCTACGATGATCCGCTTTAAGAGGGGGATTTGTGCGGTTCGAAGAAAGTTGTCTGTTTCTGGTTACCTTGCCTGGCCTGCCGGGCAATTGACTGATGCAGATATTCCTGTGCCCGAAATGGCGGCGACTTTTTCGATACGGGTACATATTCGCCCTCTGGAGTCAGCCGTTTCGCCTTGACATTATCACGAAAATAAATGCCAAGAATGTCGATCAGGCGGGATTTGCAGGGATCGTCTTCGACCGGAACCAACAGTTCAATTCTTCGATCCAGATTTCGGGGCATCCAGTCCGCACTGGAGATCAGAACGCGATCATCACCGCCGTGATGGAAGTGTACGATGCGGGCATGTTCCAGATAGCGGTCGATAATGCTGATCACTTCGATATTCTCGCTCAAATTCGGGACTCCCGGTTTGAGACAGCAGATTCCCCGGATGTTGAGTTGTATGGTGACACCAGCTGCAGAGGCGCGATACAGGGCCTCGATTATTTCCGTATCGACCAGAGAATTGACTTTCGCGCGGATGAACGCCTTTCCGCCCCGGTGGGCCTGGTCGATTTCGATATCAATCATTTCCAGCAATCGTGATTTCAATCCGAGTGGAGCCGCTTCCAGTTTGTGGAACGGTTGAGGTGATGAACCACCTGTGATCGCATTGAAAAAGGAAACGGCATCGGCACCGAGGTCAAAGTCGGATGTCATGTAGCTGACGTCGCTATAGAGTCTCGCCGTCTGTTCGTTGTAGTTTCCCGTTCCGAAATGGACGTACCGCTGAATTCCCTGAGGTTCCTGACGGACGATGACGCAAATTTTCGCGTGTGTCTTCAAATGCCGCACTCCATAGATGACATTCACGCCCTCACGCTCCAGTTGCCTGGCCCAGTCGATGTTGCGACTTTCGTCGAACCGGGCTTTCAATTCAACGATCGCTGTCACATATTTTCCTTTTCCTGCGGCCCGCATCAGGGCGGCAACAACCGGGCTGTTCGAACTCGTGCGGTACAATGTCTGTTTGATCGACAGCACATCCGGGTCGTCAGCAGCCTCATCGATGAACCGTACAACGGGATCAAACGATTCATAAGGGTGCAGCAGAAGGATGCTTTTCTCTGTCAGTTGTTCGAACATTGATTTCCCGATGTCGACTTCTTTCGAAGGATATGAATCCCATGGCTCATCCCTCAGGTTTTCAAAACCCTTCAAGCCGGAAAGAGGCATCATGTCGGAAAGATCGAGTGGTCCCTCAATCGCATAGACATCCGCGGGAGAAACAGAGTAGCACTGTGTGATGTGAGCCTGCATGGTGGCTGAAGCCCGGGCGTCGATTTCCAGTCGCACGCAGTGGCTCTGTTTGCGGGCCTGTAGCAGTTGTTCCATTTCAGCCATGAAATCGGAGGCGACATCTTCGCTGACGATCAGATCGGCATTGCGAGTAATACGAAACGGAGTTGTCTCCACGACGGTCTCATCAGGAAAAAAGTGCTGGGCGAATGCTCCGACAACATCTTCCAGAAGCATGAATTCGTACCCGGTTTCAGAAGGCAATGTCAAAAAACGGGGAAGCTGTTTTCCCAAAGGAATGAGAACAAAGCGGAATGGATTGTCGTCCTGACGATCCGTTTGCAGTCGAACCGCGATGCACAGTTCCGGCTCCGGAAGCATGGGAACTTCCCCGCCGGGCCACAAGGCGATGGGAGAGAGGACAGAAGCCAGCTCATCTTCGAACCGTTCTTCGATCACCCTCAATTGCGGCTGTTTGACATTCTCGAAGGTAATCCGCTTGATCCCCGCATCGAAAAGTTTCGGTTCAAGTTCTTCACGATAGCAGCGGTATTGATCCGAGAGCATTACTCGAATGCGTTCACGGATTTTTTGCAATTGTTCCTCGGGAGTCATTCCCGCCACGTCTGCCCGT
>JALWSL010000667.1 GCA_027080405.1 Planctomycetaceae bacterium | reverse complement strand
CTCCTGTGCGAGAGGCTGAACAGATTCGAAACCGTACCGGGAGGCGTAATCGATGGCCTGCTTTTGATTTGCGCGTACTCCAAGAGCTCCGCAGACCAGGTCGATTGTCATCTTCCTGTTAATTTTTGATGAGGCCTGGGCATTTCGAGCAAACAAAGACGTCGTTCCTGCCAAAGATGTTGCCATCAGGGCGGTGTTTGAGAGAAACGATCTTCGAGTCCAGTTGTGCGGCTTCTCCGTCCGGTGCTTCATGGCAATCCTCTTTCACTGTTCCAGTCATCTCCAGTCATCAAGATTCTCTATCCTGCTGCAGAGCGGATGGAGTAAATCCATTGTATCTCCTCTGAGGACTGAAGTACAATGAGAAGCCGTAAAGAGCTTTCTGCCAGAAGATCCTCCGTATTTCAATCTGACAAGTGATGCAATAATGCAAGTAATAATAACCGCCGTGGGGCCTGACAATCGTGGCTTGGCCGATCCGATCGTACATTACGTGACCGGTGCAGGAGCGAACATCTACGAAATTCAAATGTACGATCGTGACAACGAACACCTTTTCGCCATGATGCTGAGAATGGACTGGTCGGTTGATCACGAATCAATCGCCACCTTGCGCGAACATATGAACGAAATCGGAAAATTGAAAGGTTTGACAATCCGGGTCTGGTCCCGAGACGAAACGGGAGATTTGCCTCGACTGGCTATCTGCACAACCTATCGACCAGAGATTGCCCGTGCGCTGTTGACGAACATTCAGGAAGGGAAACTGCAGGCCACACCAGCGGTGATGATCGGGAATAGAAACGCCTGCTCCAAGATTGCTGAGGAATTCGATATTCCCTGGTACAACATTGGAGATGCGAAGGGGAATCCAGATAATGAAAAACTGGTTGAATTGATTGATCAGTACCATATCGACTTCATTGTACTGGCGCGATATATGCGAATTCTGCCCCCACGTGTCTGTTGGGAATTGGCGGGAGGACGAATCGTGAACCTGCATCATGGGCTGCTACCTTCTTTTCCCGGGTTTCGTCCCTACCACGATGCTCATAGTCATAATATGCTTACCTATGGGGCGACGGCTCATTTCATCGTTCCCGAACTCGATGCAGGAAACCAAATCATCCATCAAACAACCTTTACTGTCTATCCCGGCACTCCGTTAGAGGCTATCATCCACAAGGGAGAAACCCGGAACGAACCAGAGTGCCTGGTAGAAGCTGTCCGCCGGGTCGTGGATCGGGAGGTCGAATTGCATTTTCATCGTGTTGTCAAAGCCAACTAGTTCATCTTCTAACTCATATTTTGGGGATTGGTGTGTCAAAATAGTGTGTCAATGGAGCACGGATCACAAAAAGACAATTCCCAATTCAAGGCCTGAAAAAGTACTGGAAGCACCGATCAGTTTTACATTCAAGGCTGTCTTCCCGGTCCAGGCCTGCTGACGAAAGTTTTTCAATGAATTCTCATCTTCTGCCCAAATCTCTGGTGGTAGTGGTTTGCGTACTTTCTCTGCTTCCGTCTACTGCAGGGCTTGTTGGAAACGATATCGATACGGAACAGGATTCCGAAGCTCCCTATGAGAATATCCCTGTCCAATTAAGAGACCATATTCAGGACGATCCGACCATTGAATCCTATTACATGCTGCGCGGCCCCTTCTTCTATACCGTTTTGGAATGGACTGCATCCTGCGTCGCTTTTTTTACCGGCCTGCTTTCATTTGTGCATTATCGATTGAAAAAAGATATCACCACACCCATTATCGGAACGGCGATGCTGTTTACCGGACTTCTGGATGCCTTCAATATTCTGGCTGCCGACCGGTTGACTTTTCCCGTTGTCGATCTCGATCGTTTCATCCCGATGAGCTGGGCAATTGCTCGGACATTCAATGTGGCGATTCTATTTGCAGGTGCCTTACCTTTTTTGTACCGGAAGAACCCCAAATTTATCGAGACGCCTCCGCAGGAAACACGCTACCTCATTCTTCTGGGAGTGCTTTTCAGCGTGAGTGCTTTTGCGATCACACAGATACAGGCGGTTGTGGTTCCGCTTCCTGAAGCGCTTTACCCGGAATTGACCGTCCGTCGTCCATGGGATATGGTGCCGCTTGTCTTGTGGTTGATTACCGGATTAATCATCCTGCCCCGTTTTTGGAAGCTGTATCCAAGCCTTTTTTCATACAGTCTTCTTCTCTGTTCCGTCCCCGCCGTTATGTCGGAACTCCATGTCTCCCTGGGATCGAAGGAACTGTTTGACTACCATTTTTTCAGTGCCTGTTTTCTTAAAATTCTGGCTTATTGCATTCCGTTGACCGGTTTGATGCTCGATTACATAAACGCCTACCGAGCCGAACTGGAATTGCAGAAGACCGAGTCCAAACTGAAAGCAGCCCGTCAAATACAACGCTCTCTTTTGCCGAGTGATGCCCCGAATTTCAAAGGGCTCGACGCAGCCGGGTTTTCATATTCTTCCGACGCCGTGGGGGGAGACTATTACGATTTCATCAGGATTGCCGATGAACGGGTGGGGGTTGTCGTTGGAGATGTCAGCGGTCATGACCTGGCCGCCTCCCTTTTGATTTCTCAAACAAGAGCCTACCTGCGGGCCTTCTTCAGCACGGTTGAAGATTTGAGTGAAATCATGACCCGCCTGAATAACGCCCTGATTGCTGATACCCAATATCGCCGCTTCGTTACCATGTTTGTCGCAACAATTGACAGCGACCGTCGGGGATTTTCTTTTGCTGCTGCCGGCCATCAGGGATACGTATTGAAAAAGGACGGCTCAACCAGAATTCTCGATGCCACTTTCCTTCCACTCGGGATGAACAGGAATGACTCGGTCAAAATTGCACGGATTGATGATATCCAGTCGGGAGACATGCTGCTCGTTGTCACCGATGGCATTACCGAGGCACTCTCTCCCCAGAAAGAGCAGTACGGTATCGAACGTCTGTTGGAATTTATCCATATCAATTCGGAGCAAAACGTCCGCGAACTTGTGCAGATGCTTCATGACGATGTCGACCGCTTTTGTGCCGGTTCTTCTCCTTCAGATGATGTTACCGTCGTTCTGATCCGCTGGAAATAACAGAAATAACGCAGTATCAGGCGGCTATTT
>JALWSL010000666.1 GCA_027080405.1 Planctomycetaceae bacterium | reverse complement strand
CTTGGCCCCGGGAGTGATGCACGCCGGCGTTTCCTGATCATTTCGCATCCGAATCAACAACAGGGAGAGTCGATCGCGCGGAAGCAGCGCAACTACGCCGCTTTGACGCGCCAGCGATTTTCCGACGAATTACAGGCCAGTCAGATGATTGCCCAATTGGACGATGTGATTTCAGGATCGCCGCCAAGACAGGCGGTGCTGCAGTTGCTGGAGATCGCCGATCAATATCGGAAGAATTCAAAATGGGATTACTACGAAACTGTCCTGATGCAAATTCTGCAGTCATTCCCTCAGGAACCGTTAAGCAGCACTGCTTCGGTACAGTTGATTCAGCTTTGGTCGTCCCGGGAATTGAACCTGCGACGATTGAGTAATCTTCGAAAAGGAACAAGCAGGCAGGCTGTGGATGTCAATCGGACACGCGACAACTTCAATCAGATTTTACAGGCCAGTCGCGAAGATCCGGAAGCGATTCCGGAAACGGTTAATCCTGCTATCGAATCTGCAGATCTCAATCTGCCGTTGACCCAGGGATCCGCACAGGAAAAAATGGCCCGGAACAGAACCTGGCAGGATCGGGCGATTGCAACATTCGAGCATCTCAGGAAAACGTCGCCGGAGGTTGCAGCCAGCCCGGACGTGCTGCTCCCGATGGCAGCCATTTTTCGTGAACGGGCGGCGATGCGTGCTGCAGACGATATCTACCGCCCATTTCTCAGCGAAAAAGGGACTTCCTCCCTGCAACAGATTGCAGCCAGAGAATTCTATTTACGCAGTGGCACCGGGATTCCGCCAGGTGAATATCTCGCCTGCAAACAGGCCCACGAACCACCATACCTGGACGGGCTGCTTTCTGATGAGTGCTGGCAAAACGCAGAGGAAATTCGATTACAAAAGGGAAGCCGACAGGAAACGGATTCGCTGGCGGCAATCGTCCTGCTTACCTATGACACAGAGTATCTCTACATCGCGGCCAGCTGTCCCCGGCATCCCGATTTGCCAGACGATCTTCCAGCCCACGGTGCAAGAAAATACGATGCGTCCATCGCCCACTTCGACCGTTTGCAAATTTGCCTGGATATCAACCGCGACTACTGCTCCAGCTATCGGCTTGAAGTTGATCAGCGGGGCTTGACCCGCGACAGTTGCGCAGGAGACTCCAGTTGGAATCCGAAGTGGCATGTCGCCTGCGAAGGAGACCAGTCTCACTGGAGAGTTGAAATCGCCATCCCGCTTCAGGAACTGCTCGGTGATAACTCGCTCGAACCCGGAGACGCTTTCGCCGTTTCACTCAGTCGTATTCTCCCGGCTATCGGCGTTCAAAGCTGGGGAAACCAAAAGACAGAGCAGCCAACCCGCAGCTCGTTGGGAATCGTACAGTTCAAATAAGCCAGGTTCTGCTGTCATCCCGTTGTAGATCGTCATCCCGTGCAAGCCGATCTCTCACACCACTCCCAACCGTTAAACCTGTTGCTGTTCGACAAGGCGGACGGGGACACCTTTCTCGGCCAGGTACTGTTTGGTTTCGTTGATGCTGTATTCGCCGTAGTGGAAGATGCTGGCGGCCAGTGCGGCGTCGGCTTTGCCTGCGGTGACTGCTTCATACATATGCTCGGGAGAGCCACAACCGCCGCTGGCGACAACGGGGATACCAACCGCTTCGGCGACCGCAGAAGTAATTTCGATATCGAACCCATCCTTCGTGCCGTCGGCGTCCATCGAAGTCAGAACGATTTCTCCAGCCCCCAACTCCTCGACTTTTCTCGCCCACTCAACCGCCTGCAGCCCGGTGGGAATTCTGCCGCCGTTGATGTGAACATCCCAGAATTCTTTGCCGTCTTTCTGAATCCGTTTCGGATCGATATTCACCACAATGCACTGGCTGCCGAACCGTAACGCCGCCTGCCTGACGAATTCCGGATTTTTCACTGCTGCGGAATTGATCGAAACTTTGTCACAGCCCGATTCCAGCAGCGTGCGGATATCCTCGACCGTGCGAATACCTCCACCAACGGTCAGCGGCATGAAAATGACTTCCGATGTCCGCTTCACGACATCGAGAATGATCTCCCGTTTTTCGTGCGAGGCGGTGATGTCCAGAAAGACGAGTTCATCCGCTCCCTCCCGTTCATACCGCGATGCAATTTCAACCGGGTCGCCCGCATCACGCAGGTTCAGAAAGTTGACTCCCTTCACGACGCGCCCACCGTGAACATCAAGGCAAGGAATAATTCGTTTGGCAAGCATGAAAAACTCACATCGTACTGCAAGCAGCAATAGACAGATAACGTTTCAGGTAACCACACAGAACGATTTTTCACAGGGTGCGCCGCAATTCGACGAACACAGTGCGCGTTTCAATGTTGTGTGCCCCATGGTGTATCATGCAACGGTGTGTCGAGACGCACCCCGCCATCCCGACACACCTATACTACTAACGATTAAAGTTTACGAACGGTGCGAAAACTTTTGAAAATCTCATTTGGGTTATGGCGGTCGGAACAGACCAGCCGTGCTGAGTGATCGTGGGAAACCAGATCTGGCAGGGACTGCATGACAGCCCCGCCAGCTACAACACTAGGAAATCGTGCCGCCGTAGATGGCGGTGTCTCCCAGAATTTCTTCGATACGCAGCAACTGGTTGTACTTGCAAATGCGATCGGTTCGGCTGGCAGAGCCGGTCTTGATCTGCCCAGTCCCGAGAGCGACAGCCAGATCGGCAATCGTCGTATCTTCGGTTTCACCGGAACGATGGCTCATCACGGCAGTGTATTTGTTGCGGTAAGCCAGATTGACCGCTTCGACTGTTTCAGTCAACGTACCGATCTGATTCACTTTAATCAGAATACTGTTGGCAATTCCCTTGTCGATTCCGTTCTGCAATCGTTCGCAGTTGGTGACGAACAGGTCATCGCCGACAAGCTGGCATTTCCCTTCGAGCGCTTTGGTCAATTGAATCCAGCCGTCCCAGTCATCTTCATCGAGACCATCTTCAATCGAGCAGATCGGATATTTATCTGCCCAACTGGCGAGCAGTTCCGAGTAGGCGGAAGAGTCGTATGTCTTGCCTTCCATCGTGTAAACTTTTTTCTCGGCATCGTAAAATTCACTCGCCGCACAATCGAGAGC
>JALWSL010000665.1 GCA_027080405.1 Planctomycetaceae bacterium | reverse complement strand
CCTTTATCAGGGGAATGGAAGAGCTCCTTGAACAAAGCTTTGAATTCGATTCTGATTCTATCTTTTGGCTCCAAAACAATTTCCTCGAAATGAAATGGAAAGGAATCTGGGAAAATCCTGAAGCGAAAAAAGGTAAGAAAAAAGATAAACTGAAGTTCAAACCGAAACCAATCGCCATTGTTCACAAGCTGAAGGAAATCCTCAAAACACTCTCTGGAAATGGATAACCCGTCACTTCATAAAAGGAAAAAATAGAACAAGCGAAAACAGTAACCACATGATTCAAAATATAATAAACTGGTTCTGTCGTCCCTTGGTGGCGATCTGGCATTCTAAATGGCAAACCTTCGTTCTATTCTTGATGTTTGCTTGCCTGGTAGTAATGTACGGGCGATTCAGGCAATCGGGCTTCTCGCAATCCGTTTGGGAAGTGCTTGATCCGGTCGCCGGAATTTCCGCCTTCATTCTTTCGTTAGTCATTCTCTTCAACCAGGCGTATGCAAGATGGGAGGAAAGTCTTGAAAAACAGCTGACGGTACATTTCATCAACTCACAAAATGACACCGAAATCGCGATTGTCGAACAGGCCTATCTATCGGGAGAATCCGACATTCGCCCTTGGGCTCAACAACTCGGAAGTCAGATATTCGGCACGATGAAACTTGATATGAACTGGGACGAAGCGCCCCCCAAAATTGTTCCGGAATCTCACCGGGGAAGGACAACTTTCGCCAAGCTGTATGAGACCACCATCTATATCCAGCCGGATGATTTTCTCAAGGAAAAAATCACAAAATTTGTTGAGAATGGCAAATCCTTCAAGCACTCGATCATCGAAGGAAATGCAGACAATCTGCCTGTCAGGTGGATTCGTACCACCTGATCAAACGTGAAATCGAAACTTGCAGGTCTTCCGCACGATTGGCGGAAAATCGCATCGGTTCCGGTTCTATTGAGAATCGAAAAGTTCTTTGACAATTCGAATAATTCGCTGGTGTTTGCCTCTTGTGGGATGTTAGGCTGGAAATGTGTACGCCGGGGCCGTCTGTTCAATGCGGTTCCCGGCTGCACATTTTCTTCTTGCTGAACAGCGCGATCGGGGCGGGCAACGTGGAACGCACGCCTTTTCTCTCAAGGAGGTTCTCTTACTCTCTTTGAAGAAAAGGAGAATCCATGATTGACAAAAACCACTCGCACCAGCCTGCTGCCGTCGAAGCCGACCTCCTGCATCGGACGATTGCTGAATCGCCACAACCGCCTTCAATCGAAAAACCAACTCCGCCGAACGTTCCCGATCTCATTCCTGTGCGGATGCTCAATGAATTCTCCTACTGTCCCAGGCTTTCCTATCTCGAATGGTCACAAGGAGAATGGGCCGACAACCTGCACACCAGACAGGGTTCTTTCGAGCATCGCCGCGTCGATAAACCGACAACGAAAAACATCGAGACCGCAACACATACGGAACAGGAGGAACCAGAAACCGATGACGAACCGCCCGTTGAAATCCATGCCCGTTCTCTCATGCTTTCTGCCCCCAACGAAGGACTGCTTGCCAATCTCGACCTGTTGGAACTCGAAGGTAACCATGCTACGCCGGTCGATTACAAAAAAGGAAAAGCCCCCGACATTCCTGAAGGCGCTTACGAACCGGAGCGGGTCCAGCTTTGTGCACAAGGTTTGATCCTCAGGGAAAACGGTTTTCAATGTGAGAGCGGCATCCTCTACTTTGCTGCCTCGAAGAAAAGGGTCACCATTGTTTTCGATGACGACTTGATCGCCAGAACCAGACAGCTTGCAACAGAAATGAGGCAAATGGCGGCAAACGCCATTTTACCCGCACCGTTGGAAGATAGCCCCAAGTGCCCGGGCTGTTCTCTGGTTGGCATCTGTCTGCCCGATGAAATCAATCTGTTGCAACAGCACGACTCCAATCAGCGAACGGCTCCCAAACCGAGGCGACTTGTCCCAGCCAACGACAACGCCCTGCCCCTCTACTTGCAGGATTACGGCCTCAGTCTCAAAAAATCGGGGGAGCAGTTGATCGTTTCCAAAAAGAAAGAAACATTGCAATCGATCCGCCTTCTTGATGTTTCCCAGGTTTCCCTGTTCGGGAATATCTACGTCACGGAACCGGCTGTCAGGGAATTGCTCAGTAGAAACATACCGATTTGCCACTTCTCTTACGGCGGTTGGTTCTACGGGATCACGACCGGTCTCATCCATAAGAACGTGGAACTGCGGGCTTCCCAGTTCGCCATCGCTGCCAGACCGGATCTCTCATTGAAATTCGCCAAATCTTTCGTCACCGGCAAAATCAAAAACTGTCGGACCCTTTTACGCAGACACCTGCCAGAGAACGAAAAAAAGAAAGTCCTGAATCGAATTGACAACGTCGAAGCAAAAATCGACACTGTCGATTCAATCGACTCCCTCTTGGGACTCGAAGGAATGGCTGCCAAAATCTATTTCGCTGCCTTCGCAACACTTCTCAAGGGTAACTGCAACTTCTCCCTCGAAAACCGCAACCGTAGGCCACCTGCGGACCCGGTCAATGCGATGCTCTCCTTCCTGTACGCCATTCTCACCAAAGAACTGACCGTCACCATTCAGGCGGTCGGCTTGGATCCCATGTGCGGGCTCTACCATCAACCACGCTATGGCAAACCTTCCCTCGCTCTCGACTTGGCGGAAGAATTTCGTTCTATCATCGTCGATTCTACCGTCCTGATGCTTGTCAACAACAACGAAGTCAACGAGGAAAGCTTCATCACCCGCGCTGGCTCGGTCGCCATGACAAACGCGGGGCGTAAAGCCGTCCTTGCTGCTTTTGAACGCCGTATGCAAACCGAAGTCACGCATCCCGTTTTCGGGTACCGTATCAGTTACCGCAGAATTCTCGAGGTGCAGTCCAGACTGCTTGCCAGAACGATTTCAGGCGAACTCGACCAGTACCCCACATTCTTCACACGATAACTTTTTCATACCAGGGAGGATCAACGGAAACAGGACTCCATTCACAGTCAACTTTTTTGAAAGAAGTTCCCATGCGAAACGTCCACTTGATTGCCTACGACATCGCCGATCCCAAACGACTCAGACGTGTTCACAAAACAATGAAAGGACACGGCACCCCGCTGCAG
>JALWSL010000664.1 GCA_027080405.1 Planctomycetaceae bacterium | reverse complement strand
GTGTTGCACCACTGGTTTCCGGTTTATGATCTTCGTTTCAAAAAATACTCTCCCGGTCTCATCCTGCTTCTTAAAACTGCCCAGGCTGCAGCCGAAAACGGAATTCAACGGATCGACTTGGGAAAAGGAGACGAACGATACAAAAAATCGCTGGGCTCTGGTTCCATCTCCGTGGGTGAAGGCGTTGCCGAAACACGTGCGGTCCATCATGTCATGCACAGTATGTGGTTCTACACACGCGAGTGGCTCCGAACCTCTCCTTTACGAAAATCACTTCAGTACCCCAAGCGGATAATTCGTTCCTTTAACACAAGAAATGCGATGAATTAACCACCATTTTCATCGCATCCAACATCAAAAAAACAGAACCATGATAAAACGAAAATCTTGCAAATATCATCTCTGCAAAGCCCGGGAACTGAACGAAGAAGACTGGCTGCGCTGGCTGCAGATACAGAAGTCCCGTCGCGACCTGTCCAACCCATTCTTCCATCCAGGCCTGACGCGAAGCGTAGCCAGCATACGGGATGATGTGGAAATTGTCGTGTTGAGCGATGATGAATCGCCGGTTGGCTACTTTCCCTTTCAGAGATGTCCGGGAAACATAGCCCAGGCGGTTGTCGGACGCCTGTCAGAATTTCACGGTGTTATATCAATGCCTGGCATTCACTTTGAACCAGAGGAACTGTTACGGGCAGCTGACTTACGCGCCTGGCACTATGATCATTTGCCCGTTTCGCAACACCAATTTGAAAACAGTACATGGGGTTATTCTGCGTCCCCTTTTATGGATCTCTCATCAGGATACAATGCCTACCGGGAAACAGTAAAAAAGAAGGGATCTTCATTGTCCCAGGTGGAACGAAAACGTCGAAAAATGGTTCGTGAAATAGGCCCTTTGAAATTTGAATTTCAGGCAACAGACGAAGACGCATTTCAATCCCTGATCAAGTGGAAAACAGAACAACATCGTCGAACCGGAGTTTTGCAAATCATGAAAGCCGAGTGGGTTCCTGCACTGCTTGACCTGCTGAAACAGACTCAATTCCACGATTTCCAGGGTCAGTTTTCCACTTTGCATGCGGGGGAGAGCCTGGTGGCAGTTCACTTGGGTCTACGAAGCGATTCATCTTTGCACATCTGGTTTCCCACGTACAACAGACAGTATGAAAAATACTCTCCCGGATTAATTCTTTTGCTGGAAATGGCGAAACAGGCTGCGGCAGAAAAACTGAACCGCATTGATCTCGGACGTGGCGAAGAACGCTACAAAGTGAACTTCAAAACAGATGATTTCCAGATCGCAGAAGGAGCCGTCGACACACGCCCCATCACCTCTCAAGTGCGCCGGGGATGGTTCAAAACCAAACAATGGATCCGCGCTTCCCCCTACCGCAAACAATTGGAAATGCCGCTAAACGCATGCCGAAAATTTAGACAATGGAAAGCATTTCGATAACCCCATTATAGCAAACAATGGCTCGGTATATGCAACACCACGCGGTTGGGGCAACTACACGAATCCAGATCAAGCAGGGGATGGCCGATTTGACCGGCCGGCAAAAAATTGTTGCTGACATGTCTGTGGTTGGCAATCTAACGACCAAGTTACCCGGCGTATGTTTGCCGTGTTTTATATGATCGAAAAGGTTCCTTCAAAGTCTGGAGGCCACAAGACATCATATTCGTCGTTCTGGTTTCGGTAGGCAATGACCGCACCGTCGAGCAAGTCTTGACCATGCAGTTCTTCAACGATGGTATCACACGCAGTCTTTGGAGCAACCACGAAGGCGAACGCGTTAATCGTGCCGCTGCCGATGTCGCCACCATCACAGTGACCGTTGCCGGTCCAACCAAGGCATTCGTCGAGTATATCTTCAACGTGATAGCGTTTCTCCAAGTCCGTTGTATCGCCCCATCCACCTGCGGTCTTGTATTGGACAACAATCTGATATTGATCTTCTGGTGCGATTTCTCGGTAGCCTTCTGCAATGGCTTCGGCAAGCACATTGTCTACTGCGGGTTCTTTCAGCGTGTCGCCGTCAATGAGATAGGTTTCCGATTCGCCAGTGTTGCCGACAACGCCCCAGTGGAACGTGCAATCACCGTCATGGGACCATGCTTCCTTGTAGTGAAGGACACCGTCGATCGTCTTGTAGAGTTTCTTCATGATGCGGTCGACGAGATATTGGCAAATGTTGTGTTCTGGAAATTTTGATAAAAGGTGGCGTATCCTGCTGAATCATTTCAACTCTCAGTGAGCCCAGGTGACCCAAGAACTGCGCCGTCAATCAGAATACGATAGTCGCAGGCAGGACGCAAGGTTGCCAACAAGATAGCAAGGTATAGCCGGTTCGACCGGCCGGATTGGAGAAACGGTTGGTGAGAAGTTATCACGCCAAGCCGCAATGACGCCAAGAGTTTTTCATATTGGGTTCCCAAACGAGCAAAAACGAATAAAACCACTTTGGGATATACCCATTCCTCTTTCTTTCCCTCTCCCTTTTCTTTGCGCCTTTGTGTCTTTGCGCGAGATTATTTTCACACAACGGCCAGGCATTGCAAGCGGAACGGCGCCAGCCGTCCGGTATTGGCCACCGCGGCACTATAGCGATAATAAACACGGTTCGCAGAGTCGTGGCACAAAACGTTAACCGAGGCACCCGGCCAGTAGCGGAACGTGGCTGTTCAACTCAGCTGAATTTTTTAATTTCAAATCCTTTACGGTATTTGCGGGTCAAGTAGCGGTTCGCCTGTGGTTTGTTGGTTATCTTGAGGGCCTTCCCATCAAATTCGAGCTTCTCTTTTGGGAAAAAGGCGGCGACATTTCCAAGTTGAACCGCCTCGGTCAGGTGTCCTCCGTATTCAAACCCATCGCTCGGCTGTTTGTGTGCAAGACAGCCATCGACCCAACCGTGATAATGGTTCAGGTTTTCGGCCGGCTTGAACTTGTAATTCGGTCTGTTCAGGTAAGGCATGCTGTAATGGGGCAGAATGAGATTTGCCTGCTCACCAATAAAGAGGGAACCATTGGCGGGCAGTTTCTGACCTTCGGCAAGTTCGGCAAGTGACGGGTCGGGTCTTCTTCCGCCGTCGTACCAGGTAATCGGCAGCGTTTTTTCCGCTGTGTCCTCGGTGCCGGG
>JALWSL010000663.1 GCA_027080405.1 Planctomycetaceae bacterium | reverse complement strand
CCGTACTTGTGATAATGCGCTTATGATAAGACTGCACGAACGAAGTGAACGAACCAGACACGGAAATTACAGAAAGACGGATTCATGGATCGGTTGTTGATCTCGAAACGTATCAATCTATGTTGCTTGTTTTTGATTCTCCTGGCGACCTGTTTGATGCAGGTTGCCGTTGCCGGGGAGCCAGCTTCTGCAGATAAAAACCCGCTGCTTTCCAACATTCGGCAGCTCACTTTCGCGGGGCGTCGTTCGGGGGAAGGCTATTTCAGTGCGGATGGAACGAAGCTGGTCTTTCAAAGTGAACGGGAACCGGGCAATCCGTTCTTTCAGATCTATCTGCTCGATCTGGAAACAGGCGACGAACAACGTATCTCTCCCGGTGTTGGCAAAACAACCTGCGCGTGGATTGCTCCCGATAACGAACATGTCCTGTTTGCATCGACACAACTCGATCCCCTCGCCAGACAGAAGCAGAAAGAGGAACTGAAACGGCGAGCCGAGGGAAAACAGAAACGGTACTCCTGGGATTACGATCCGACTTTCGACATTATCGAATACGATTTGAAAACGAAAAAGTATCGGCAGTTAACAAAAGAAACGGGCTACGATGCCGAGGGTTCCTACTCGCCCGATGGAAAGCTGATTGCGTTCGCCTCCAATCGTAGCGCTTACGACCACGAATTGAGCAAACAGGAACAGGAAAAGTTGAAGCATGATCCGTCCGTGTTCATGGAAATCTATTTGATGAACGCAGACGGGACGAATGTACGACGTCTCACGCACACGATCGGTTACGATGGCGGGCCGTTCTTTTCACCGGATGGAAAACGGATTTGCTGGCGTCGTTTCACCGAAGATGGAGCGACAGCCGAGATCATGACGATGAACATCGACGGTAGCGATGTAAAACAGTTGACAAACTGGAAAGCGATGTCGTGGGCACCGTTTTATCACCCCAGTGGCAAGTACATCATCTTTACAACCAACCGGCACGGTTTTGCCAATTTTGAACTGTACCTGATCGACGTGGATGGGAAATCTGCCCCGGTGCGCGTCACCGATTCCGACGGGTTCGACGGATTGCCGGTTTTCTCCCCCGATGGCAACACGTTGGTCTGGACATCGAACCGCACGGAAAACAGACAGTCGCAACTGTTTCGGGCCGATTGGAATCACGAACTCGCATTGGAACTGCTGGAACAGAATTCCGCGGATGATCCCCGTTTGAGTTCAGCCGAGGTGCTTGGCAGTGCGAAAGAATCAGCCAGGCGGGCCGCCAGCGACTTCCAACCGGCTGATATCGCAAGACATGTCGCGTTTTTGTGTCGTGAGGAATTGGAAGGTCGCCTGACCGGCACGGAAGGAGAAAAGTTGGCAACGGCGTATGTCGCCGCCTATTTCGATGAACTCGGTTTGGAACCGGCGGGCGATAACGGAACCTGGTTCCAGAATTTCGAATTTACCGCCGGAGTGAAACTGGGGAAAAAGAACAGCCTTGCATCGGGGAATGACCGTTATGAACTCAACAAGCAGTGGCGGCCCGTTTCTTTTTCGGCTTCGGGAAAATTCTCCGCTGATTCAATCGCTTTTGCAGGATACGGGCTGGTTGCTCCGGCGAGCAAGGAATTCGAAGAATATGACTCCTACGTTCATTTGGATGTAAAGGATAAATGGGTTGTCGTGTTCCGGTTTTTGCCCGAATCGGCTTCACCGCGGTTGCGCCAACATTGGGGGCGATTCTCGTCGCTGAGGTACAAAACGATGGTCGCCCGGGATAAGGGAGCCAAAGGGCTGATTGTCGTTTCTGGCCCGAATTCAAAAGTGCGGGATCAGTTGATCAAACTGCGCAACGACGGTTCACTTTCAGGAACATCGATTCCCGTCATTAGTGTTACCGATGATGTGGTGGACTCGTGGTTGAAGAAGGCGGCCAGGGCTCATCCAGGTGAAAAAAGTTTGACTCTCAAAACGTGGCAGGATCGTCTCGATTCCGCAAAACCGCAAATGGGGTTTGTTCTCGACCGGATAAACCTGACCGCGAGTATCGACATCGTTCAGGTGAAACGGACCGGGCGAAATGTGATAGGACGATTAAAGGCCGAAGTCAAACAGAAACAGCCGGCTCTACTTGTGGGAGCGCATGTGGATCATCTCGGACGGGGGGGAGGTTCTTCTTCGTTGGCCAAAGAAGATGAGCAGGATCAGATTCACTTCGGGGCAGACGACAACGCCTCCGGCACCGCGGCGATGCTGGAAATCGCCGAGTATTTTTCCGCAATGAAGAAAAAGGGACAACTTCCCCTGAAACGGGATGTTCTTTTTGTCGCCTGGTCGGGAGAAGAATTGGGGCTTTATGGTTCGAGCCACTTTGTCAACAAGTTGAAAGAGTCGATGGCTCATGCCCACCATTCGCAGGGAGCAACGGCGACGCACGGAACAGCGACTGATAAAGAAAAGGGAACTGCTCGATCGCCCCAACATGCTCACGGCAATCATTCAAAAAGCCATCTGAATCAGATGATAGCGGCCTGTTTGAATATGGACATGGTTGGACGATTCGATAAGGCGTTGGTGCTTCAGGGGATCGGTTCTTCTTCGATTTGGAAGCGCGAAATCGAAAAACGGAACATCGCGGTTGGCTTGCCGATCACGCTGCAAAACGACAGTTACCTGCCGACCGATGCCAGTTCGTTTTACATCAATGGCGTACCGATTCTTTCCGCCTTTACAGGGAATCATTCCGATTACCACACGCCCAGAGACACACCGGAAAAACTGAATTACGAAGCCGCTGCCCGGATTGCGAAACTGATGGGGTTGATTGCTCGCGGATTGGCGATCTCTGAAAGCAATCCGGATTACATCGCCCAGAAGAAACCGGAACAGCAACGTCGAGCGAATTTGCGCGCCTACCTGGGGACGATTCCCGATTATGTCGCTTCGGATGTCAAGGGGCTCAAACTTTCCGGTGTCGGCAAGGGAGGCCCGGCTGAAAAAGCAGGCGTCAAGGGAGGTGATGTGATTGTCGAACTGGCCGGCAAGAAAATCGAAAACATTTACGATTACACGTTCGCGATCGAAGCACTCAAAATCGGAAAAAAAACAAAAATCGTCCTCTTACGCGCAGGCAAAAAAATCACCCTCGAAC
>JALWSL010000662.1:2758-3159 GCA_027080405.1 Planctomycetaceae bacterium | reverse complement strand
CTCCTCTCATCAACCGGTTATGCGCAGTCGCGTTGTTGGAAAGACATCGATCAAAGCAGGCTCGGAAATTGCTTGTTCAGCTTTTTGGTGATTCTTCCGCTCCGGTGGCAGCTGCGGCGATCAGAAGATTGCTGGAGATCGATCCTGTGCTCGTGCTTGACCTTTCTCCCCGGGCATGGAAGCATGCGGACGTCAACATTCGTCGGGCTGCTGCGAAATGTCTGGACGCCTTGCCGAATGCGGACCGACTGGTCAATCTGGCGAGTCATCTTCATGATCCCGATCCCGAACTTCGTCACTTCATTCGAGGCTCACTGCTTAAGCATGTGAAGAATCAGGAATACAAAACTGTTGTTGTGGATCGCGTTGTCGCTGTTCTGAATTCGGATCAGTGGCAGGGG
>JALWSL010000662.1:0-2748 GCA_027080405.1 Planctomycetaceae bacterium | reverse complement strand
CTGATCTCTTGCGATCGCCCCGAAGTGATGATTGCCTCCGCATGGGCGCTGAAAAAAATTGCCCTCGAATCGACATTACCCGCGATGTTGGCACAGGCTCAGCTTCAGACTTCCAGGCCGAAACGTGAGAACCTGCAGGCTGTTGATCGACAGGTCGCGCATCTGTTTGAAGCGATGGCTGTCATGAATTATCGCCAGGCGATTCCTCTGATGCGCCAGTATATACCTTTCCAGGATCGTCGGCGGTATCAGCGTCTTTCCCGGGGAGCGGCGGTTTGGGGGCTTGGCCATCTGTTGGCTGATGAGCAGGATGACCGATTCGCGAGCCAATTGATGCAGCGCATCAAAGCGGCTTCATCGCTGAAACCGGAAATCGGTGTTGTCGTTTATATGAGCACCATTTCGCTGGGGCGAATCAAGGCCAGGTTCCAGTTGGAGGGGCTGAAGAAACTGGCAGAACAGTCCGTTAATGCCAGTCGAGAAGGGCAGGCAGCCAGGTGGGCGATTCAGCAAATCAGTGGTGAGTCGATTACGCTCGATCAGGCCGTGCCGAATGTCCTGAGAATCTGGAGAATCCAACCAGAGATCACCCAATAGCAATGGTTGAAACCGGGACCGAGATGGACAAAGTTCATTCAGCCCGTTGATAGCAACTTTTTTGAGACCAGGAAAAATCTGACTTCGATTTTCGGGATCGATGAAGTGTTGGTTGATATTTGCTCCTTAATACACAATGATAATTTATTCAGTGCTGTGGTGTATTGTGGTGGGTTGTGTTTGCCAACTGCCTGATAGTGGGCGCTTATGTTACTGGTTGCACCAGTCCTGCAGACATCAATTGATCTGTTATGTTTTTGGGCATTTCGCAAGTGAAAACGCTGAATAATGTTCAACATCGATTTGAAAGTTTGACACGAGATATATACATCGACTTGAGGGGGATGTTATGTGCTACAGAATGAACAATCGCTTATTCGGAAAATTTTTTTCAACCATTCTTGTTGCGATTATCTGCTTCCCGGGTTCGTCTACTGCCGAAGACCAGTTTGAAGATGTTGCCAAACTGCACGATGGTTTCAAGAGGCCTTCGCAACGGATAATTGTCATTACCAACGAAGCCGATGTTGTTGATCAGCAGGGGCGACGGGTGCGTAGACTGTATCGTGGCGATACGCTGGAATTTCTCCAGAAAACGGGTGGGAAATATGAAGTTCTAGGCCCTCGCGGGTGGATCAATGCAAAAGCTGTGCTGGAACTTGATAGCGCCCTGAAATTGCTTACCGGACGTTCGAGAAAGAGGAGTGATCCTGCGCTTGTGATCAATCGCGCGTTGGTTCACAGTGCGCTCGGAGAAAGCGAACAGGCGATCGCTTCGTTGGATAAGCTGCTGAAAAAGAATCCGAACAATGTTGCCGCCCTGCTGGCTAAAGGGAGAGTTCTGATTGATTCTGCGGAGACTGCTCCAGCCGACCCGCCGGCTGAAATACTTAAAGTCTACCAGTTGGAACCGAAAAATATCCAGGCATTGATCCTGCTGATTGACAGCTACAAGGCAGTTGGTAAAAGTGAAAAAATTCTGGAAATTCTTGATGAAACAGCCATACCGGTTGCTGATCATCCCGAACTGTTAATCGAAAAAGGGTTTGCCCTTTGGATGATTGATCGCTATGACGAGGCGTTGAAAAGCTTGAACGCTGCGATTGATCAGGGAACCCGGCTTCCGGAGGCGTGGATGCACCGGGGGAATGTTTATGTTTCGTTGGGACAGGACGACAAAGCGCTTGCCGATCTGACAAAAGCGATAGAACTCGACCCGTATCTGGAAAATGCCTACTACTACCGAGGTGATCTTTTCGAACGAAATGGCGAAATTGAAAAGGCGATTGCAGATTACACGAGCTTGATCGACCTTTCAGATTACCCGGCAGATACCTATGTGGCCCGGGGCAATTTATACCGACGACAACAAAAGTATGAAAAGGCATTAAAAGATTTCGAACTGGCTTTAACCTACGATCTGGATGATTCACTCAAGGCGAGGACGCTGTTCCTGCAGGCATTGGCCTACGATGAAACCGACAAAATCGAGCAGGCTCTAGCAGGCTATGCCGCTGCTCTTGAACTTGACCCGAACCTGATCGGTCCGAATCGTGAGCGAGCCCGCCTTCTTTCCACGTTGGGAAAATGGAAAGAGGCGGAAGCTGATCTGCGTACCGCCGTGAAACTGTCCCCGGAAGATGGGCTTGCCTGGCGGTTTATGGGAGATCTTTTACGGGTAACCAGTCGGTATCAGGAATCGATTGCGGCCTACAACAAGGCACTAAAACTGGTGCCGGAAGATGCAATTGCGTGGAACAACCAGGCCCTTTCCTACAAGTATAACGGTCAATACGACCTTTCATTGAAATCTTACAATCAGGCGGTCAAGCTGAATCCGAAAAGTATTGCTTTTCGGATCAATATCGCGACTCTCTACCGGACAATGGGAAAATATGACGAAGCGATTGAACATTTGAGCGAGGCCCTGACCTTGAACAAACAGGCAAGTCCACAGGATCGTGCAGAACTTCTGCAACTCCGGGGAGATTTTTTTCGATTTGCAGGGCAGTATGAACGAGCCATTGCCGATTTGGATGCCGCATTGAAACTCCAGAATAATTTTGCCAAGGCATACAATTCCCGGGGAATCTGCCACGCAGGGATGAAGCAGTATGAAGCGGCGATTAGCGATTACAATCGGGCAATTGA
>JALWSL010000661.1 GCA_027080405.1 Planctomycetaceae bacterium | reverse complement strand
CTTTGAGACTGTTCAAACGAACGATTCCCGCGTTGTCGGTCTTCAGAATAATTTCATAGACTCCCGTTTCCGGAGCCAACAAACTCCCTCTCCAGGTGGTTGCGAACTTTTCGAATTCGATCTTTTCATCCGGCTTACCCTTATTGTCAAAGCTGATATCGACAACAGGAACCAGTTTTTCAACAACCAGATTGTTCTTGCTCAGACCCCGATTTTTATAATGCCTGAGCGTCAAACCACGCCTGGAACCTATTCTGCGTTCTGCCTGAAAACTCAACGCCAGATCAGCGATGCAGTTTCGATACTGGCGATTCGTCAATCGGGAAAAAGCGACTCGAGGCGGCTTGTTCCTGGCTTGTGCAGTGATCGAATAGAACTGATAATGGATATGTTTTGCAACCTCGGTCGCTTCCTTGCCGACACATTCTTCCGGCTTTTTTTCCGGCATTGTTTCTTCGATATACTCAGCCAGTTCCTTGATTGAGAGATCGCCAACCAGAGGTTCCGGATAGACCGGCTCCACACCCTCACCCCGCTTGCCATGACACTTGGCACACTTTTGCAGATAGATTTTCTCGCCCTGTCTGGATTGCGCACAGACTTTTCCCGAAAGCCTGTTTCCAGTGAATGTGAAAAAAACAAGACAGCCAATAATCAACCAGTCTCGGCGGAAGTTTTTATTGCAGAATTTCATGGCTCAGAGCGTATCACTCAATCGGGTGGGAACCGATTCCCTGTGAAATCGGTTGGGGAGGAAAGAAGAAATCCATTTCAAACAGGAGGTTATTGTACTGATTGCAACCCCCGATTTTCAACCTGAATTTCTCTTGATGTGTTGAGGCGGGGGTTATTTATCTATCAGACTTTTTAGCACGGACAGATTGACGCTGTCCATTTCGATACCGCCACGTTTCTCTTTTTTTGTTTCCAGATACATCGGCAGCTGATCGAAACGGGGATCATTCACGAGGTGCCGGAACGGTTCGAGACCGAGTTCTCCCTCGCCAATATGTTCATGCCGATCGACCCGACTGCCCAGCGGCTTCTTGCTGTCGTTGAGATGAAACGAACAGATCTTGTCAAGCCCGATCAACTCATCAAATTCCTCAAAGGTCGCGTTGTAATCCTCTCTGGAAACGAGTGGATAGCCCGCTGCGAAAATGTGACAGGTATCGACACAAACCCCAAGCCTGTCCGCCTCTTTGACATCTTCGAGAATTTGAGCCAAATGTTCAAAGCGATGACCCAAATTCGTGCCCTGCCCGGCTGTTGTTTCAAGCCACAGCTTGCAATGAATGCCGCTGATCCGTTGATGAATTTCATCAATCCCTCTGACAATCCGCTTCAAACCGCCCTGTTCGGTGTCGTCGACAAAGCTGCCCGGATGCATCACCACCCCTTCCAGGCCCAGCGCTTCGGCTCGCTCCAGTTCGATTGCCAAAGCATCGACCGATCTGTTCCAGAGTTCCTGTTTGGGACTGGCCAGGTTGATCAGATAACTGTCGTGAGAACAGGGCAGAACAAGCCCCCCTTCTGCAACAGCTTCATGAAACCGTTTGCAGTCCTCATCCGTCAGTTCTTTTCCTTCCCAGCGGTTGTTGTTTTTTGTGAAAATCTGAACGGTATCGAAACCAAGCTCGGCAGCTTTGACCGCGGCTTTATAATACCCCCCTGCAATCGATAGATGTGATCCGAATAATGGCATGTTATTTTTCCGTAAGTCGTGAGCCGTGTTATCTCTTTCTGCATGACAGCGATTCTGCCTGACAGCATATACGTTATAACATACGGCATAGGGCACAGACGATATAGGGCAACAGATCGAGTGAAACGCCCGTCATAACAAACCATTCAGAGCTGCAGATAACAGAAATTACAAATAATAGGATGATTTCTGTTCAAGCAGATTCAGCAGGTACTTGCCGTAATCACCCTGAGAGATCGGTTCTGCGAGCTTGGCGAGTTGGTCATCGGTGATGTAGCCAAGCCGCCAGGCGATTTCTTCCGGGCAGGAAATTTTCAACCCCTGACGTTCTTCAATCACACTGACATAATCTGTCGCTTCCCGTAACGAGCGATGTGTACCGGTATCGAGCCAGGCCGTTCCTCGCCCAAAAATCTCGACATTCAAATTGCCCTGCTGCAGATAAATCCGGTTCAAATCGGTGATTTCCAGTTCTCCGCGAGGCGACGGTTTGAGATTTCTGGCGTACTCGACCACGTTGTCGTCATAGAAATAGAGTCCGGTCACGGCCAGTTTCGATTTCGGGTTCTTCGGCTTTTCTTCGATCTCGGTCGGTTGGCCCTGTTCGTCCAAAACAACCACGCCGTATCGTTGAGGGTCTTTCACATGATAGGCGAAGACCGATGCCCCCGATCCGTTTTTCGAAGCTGCCTCAAGAGAATCGACCAGCTTGTGTCCGTAGAAAATGTTGTCCCCCAGTATGAGACAACACGGTTTATTCTGAATGAATTCCTCGCCGATCAAAAATGCCTGCGCCAGTCCCTCCGGTTTGGGCTGTTCCCGATATTCGATGCTCAGGCCCCACTGTTCTCCACGACCCAGCAGTTTTTGAAACAGAGGCAAATCATGGGGCGTGCTGATGATCAGAATCTCCCGGATGCCCGCCAGCATCAGTGTCGAAAGAGGGTAGTAGATCATCGGTTTATCGTAGATCGGCAGCAACTGTTTGCTGATGTGGAGCGTCGCCGGATGAAGCCGTGTCCCCGACCCTCCCGCCAGAATGATGCCTCGCCTTTTCATAATTCTCTTTCAACGTTATCCCGGTTAGACACTGCCCCGACCAGACGCTGTCCCGGTTAGTCACTGTCCTGATGCGACCCGGCCGACACATTAAACCTGATAAAAATCGCGGTACCATTCGATGAAATTGGCAATTCCCGTTTCGATCGGCGTTGCCGGGCGGAAGCCGACATCGCGAATCAGATCGTCAACATCGGCGTAGGTCGCAGGAACATCGCCCGGTTGCATCGGCATCATGTTTTTCTTGGCCGTTTTACCAAGACACTTTTCGATCGTTTCGATCATGTACATCAACTCGACCGGCTCATTGTTGCCAATGTTGTACAATTTATACGGGGCTGCACTGGAACCGGGATCGGCATCATCTTCCGACCAGTCCGGATTTGGCTGGGGAATGTTATCGGAAACGCGAATGACGCCTTCAACAATGTCATCGATATAGGTGAAGTCCCGTTTCATTTTTCCATAATTGAAAACATCGATCGGGCGGTCTTCCAAAATCGCCTTGGTGAACAGAAACAGGGCCATGTCCGGACGCCCCCAGGGCCCATAGACAGTGAAAAAGCGCAACCCGGTTGTCGGAAGTCCGTAAAGATGGCTGTAAGTGTGCGCCATCAGTTCATTCGCTTTTTTCGAAGCGGCGTACAGGCTGACCGGATGATCGACACTGTGATGGATCGAAAACGGCATCTTTTTGTTCGTCCCGTAAACCGAACTGGAAGAGGCATAAACCAGATGCTTCGTTTCGTGATGCCTGCACGCCTCCAGAATGTTCATGAAACCGACGATATTACTGTCGATGTAGGCGTGCGGGTTTGTCAATGAATATCGCACTCCAGCCTGAGCGGCCAGGTTCACGACCACATCGGGATTCACCTCATCGAACAGCGCGTAAAGATCCTCACGATCTTCCAGATTCATTTTGACATGACGAAAACCTTCACGAGGCGCAAGACGATCCAGCCTGGCCTGTTTGAGTGTCGGATCGTAATAATCGTTGAGATTATCGAGGCCGATCACCTCGTCGCCGCGATCAAGCAGCTTGTCGGACAAATGCGACCCGATGAACCCGGCCGCCCCGGTAACAAGATATTTACTCACAATTCGCCCTTTTGTAACCGTTCCCGGTAATAATCAATCGCGTGTTTCAAGCCGGTTTCCAGATCGGTAGTTGGCTGCCAATTCAAAACTTTTTTGGCCGTCTCGATATTTGGACAACGCTGTTTCGGATCATCTTGCGGCAAGGGTTCGTATGTCATTTCGCTCGACGAACCCGAGACCTTGATGACCGCTTCAGCAAGTTCCTTCATCGTGTTCTCGGTCGGGTTTCCGATGTTGACCGGGCCGATCTCACTCTCCTGATTCATCATTCGCATCAGGGCATCGATCAGGTCGGAAACATAACAGAAGGAACGCGTCTGCGTACCGTCGCCATACAATGTCAGCGGTTCTTCCCGCAACGCCTGCATGATAAAGTTGGAAACAACCCTCCCGTCGTCCGGGTGCATCCGTGGGCCATACGTGTTGAAAATCCGCACAATACGGATTTCAAGCTGATGGGCCAGGTGATAGTTCATACAGAGCGATTCGGCGACGCGTTTCCCCTCATCGTAACAGCTGCGAGGCCCGAGCGGATTGACATTCCCCCAATAATCTTCAGTCTGAGGATGAACTTCCGGATCGCCATACACTTCCGATGTGGACGTATGCAGTATTCTCGCCCCGCAACGCTTGGCAATCCCCAGTACATTGACCATCCCCACCGTTGAGGTTTTGATCGTCTTGATCGGATTATGCTGATACGCCTTGGGAGAAGCCGGACAGGCCAGGTTGTAAATCTGGTCGGCTTCAATAAAAAGCGGGCGGACAATATCGTGCCGGATCATCTCGAAGCGGGGGTGCCCGATCAAATGGGCAATGTTCCGCTTCGAACCCGAGAAAAAGTTGTCGACACAGATCACTTCGTGCCCCTGTTCGATCAACCGATCACAAAGATGACTGCCCAGAAAACCTGCACCACCGGTAACGAGAATCGATTGGGGTGTCATATTGAATTGTCTATCCTGTTAGCTGACGGGGGCACTCCAGAAATGCCGCCCTGTTAATAAAATTTACGAGAAAGACCAACGGCTTTGTTGAAAACCGAATCCGTCACCAACGCCCCGGATTGTCCGATCACAAACCGCCCGTGGAACCCGCCTTGCTTACTTGCCAAATACTTCTGCTGCAAACCAGTTGACGGTCAGTTCCAGACCATCTTCCAGATCAACCTGAGGCGACCACCCCCACACTTCGCGCAACCGGGACGCATCAATCAAATTCGACCGCAGGTCTCCCGCGCGGGCAGGGCCATGTTCCGGAGGTGGAACGACGGAATCCCCTCTCTTTTTCAATTCCCTTTCACATAGTTCCCTCAATCGACTGGCCAATTCATTCACGTCTGTTGGTCTGCCCGTTCCCACGTTGTATGCGGAGTGAAGCTGCGGAGATTCTTCCGTCAATGCCAGCAGATTCGCTCGGGCAACATCTTCGACGTAAACATAATCGCGAATGTAGTTGCCATCTCCGTTGATCGTCGTCGGCTCGCCTCGCAACATCCGTTCTGAGAAAATGGCAACTACCCCCGCTTCTCCGTGCGGATTCTGCCTCGGACCGTAAACATTCGCATAACGTAAAGCAACTGTTTCCAGTCCATGTTCCTGCGAAAAGAACTGCAAATACCGTTCTCCTGCCCATTTCGAAATCCCGTAGGGAGAAATCGGATTGGCCGGATAATCTTCCGCAACCGGTTCGGTGACGTTACCGTACAGAACCCCACCGGAAGATGCAAAGACAAACCTCCGCACCTGATGATTCTGGGCCAATTCCAACGTGTTGAGTAGCCCCATGATATTGACATCCGCATCGAAACCGGGCTGTTTCACCGATAAACTGACGGACATCTGAGCTGCCTGATGACAGACCAACTCCGGCTTTTCCTGCTCGAACACTTCCTGGAGAGACGATCGATCGCAGATATCAACCACATGGAGCCGAACCGTAGAGGGCAAGTTCTCTTTCCGTCCACTGCTGAGGTTATCGACAACTACGGGGAAATGCCCCTGTGAAATTAAAGCGTCAACCACGTGGCTGCCAATGAAACCGGCCCCACCGGTAATCAAAACTTTCATGATTGATTATCTTCCAGATTACGGAACGATCGCCCCGACTCAAACAAAAATCAGCACGTCCAGATGCGTCAGGTCGCCCGACCGGTTCACGGCGCATCATGTGCCGGAACCAGGACGTGCCAGACCCAGAACCGCGTGCCGATTGTATCTGATCAAAGTTACAATGCAACCAGTTAACACCTTTGCGATGGCTGGCTAAAACGAAAAAGCCACGCACAAAGTGTGCATGGCTTCTGTTGCCCGATTGCTATCCCGCTCTTACCGTTGCCTATTCGAGGTCTGTCGGATTGGGAACGAGCTGTTCTTCCGCTGGGGCTGGAGTCATTTTGGGAGATTCGATCTGTTTTTCCGCTACTTTCGTCGGGGCGTGAGTTTTTCGCGATCGGCTATCCGCAATCCGACGATCCAGAATCACGCGAGCTGCTTCACGAATTTCCGTGTCGCTCATCCGCTTCAAATCGCTCAACTGGATCAAGGGTTTCAACACCTGGAGCGTCTGCTTGATAGTTGAATCCAGGAACGTGATTTCCATCAGATCGCGTCGCATGCCGGCGAGCATACTGGCTTGTTTTTCCATTTGAGCCTGAAAACCTTCCATCAACTCTACCGTCTGGATCGCGGAAGCGATCTGGTCGCTACCCGTACTGAGTTCTTTCTGGAACTTCATCATTTCTCGCAGATTGTTGGCTGCCTGCATCGCGACCGTCTGATCGTGATTGGCTAGGCTGCTTTCCAACGCAGCCATCTTCTGCACGGTTTGTTCTGCAGCGGGAATCATTTCGGCCTGCTCCTTCAAGCTCTCCTGCAAAGCGGCCATTTCATTGACGATTCTTTTCGAATGTGTCAACGGCTCCTCACGCTGCATCAGGGAAGCGGAAAGTTCATCAACAGAATCGATCACCTGATCGGCTGAGGCGATATTTTCTGCCTGGCTGACCATGCGAGTGGTCAACTTTTCCATTTGATCCATCGTCTTTTCGGCTGCAACGATTTCTTTCTGGGCAGTTTCTGCTGCTTTTCCAAGTTCGATCATGCTTTTCTGTAACATCACCAACGAATCGAGTGCTTGGCGGGATTGACCGACACCGCTCTGATTCTTAATCAAACTGGCCTGCATCGCTTCCATCCCCTTCAAGGTCTGCATGGCCAACTCGTAATCTGCAGAAAGCGAAAGAACTTCGTTTTTCAACTGTCTGATCGAAACCAGAGACTGCTCCGCTTCTGCCAATTGACGTTGCTGCTGACGCAAACCAGTCAGCAGATCGTTCGTCTTCCAAAGCGAATCTCGCGTTCCGACCAATTGATGCATCTCTGTCTGCATCAGTGAAAGATTCGATTCCACCATCTGCATCCGCATTGACATCGGACGTGTCACCGTGAAATACATACCCATAAAGCCGATCACCAAACCCGCTGTCAGCATCGCAAGCATCGTAGAACGATTCCCTGCCCCAGGTTTTGGAGTCGGGGATATATGAGCCGAGTGTGTGAATTTCATGCCTGTTGTTGCCACTTGTTTACCCTCCAGCCGTAAGGAGTTGCGCTATTGGTCGACACCCCGCAGAAAACTCGCGATTCCAGCCACAAAGTCATTTTCAACAGTTTGCCGGGTGAGATTGTTCGTACAAAGAGAAAGCATAACTCATTTATGCCGTGCAGATTCGCCACTCTGCCTCTTTACCCTCTTATCGCCATTTCACCTTTCCCGATCCCTCTTACTTGCCTACATTTACCTGTTTTTCATGCAAATCCCTCAGAATAGCGGACATCAGGGTTATAATTACGCATGCGGTTAGTGGAATTTTGACGAATTTAGCGACACGCCAAAGAGTTAAAAACACGCCAAACCAGAGAGCAGGCAGCGCGTCTCAGTAAAGAGAGAAAGCGGAAAAGCCGACGGGAGGGAATGTGATTCAGCAAAAAAGGCCGGAATTCAGATCGCCTCGACAACTTTTGGAATCAGGCGGGAGAGCCGTTCTCCTCCGATCGCGGCCACTTCCAGAATTTTGGAAAGTTCGACCGGTTCCAGCGCATCGGGCAGGCATAAATCTGTAACGACAGAAAAGCCGAGAACGCGCAACCCAGCGTGTTGGGCGACAATTACTTCAGGAACAGTCGACATGCCAACAACGTCGGCTCCAAACCCTCTGAGCATACGGTACTCGGCCCGTGTTTCAAGATTTGGGCCCGGCACGGCGACAAACACGCCTGTCTGCGCAGGGATCTGCAACGACAGAGCGATCGAGCGGGCAACATCAATCAACTCCGTATCGTACGGAGCGGACATATCCGGGAAGCGAGGACCTAAGCGATCATCGTTCACTCCGCGCAAGGGGTTTTCCGGTAACAGATTGATGTGATCCTCGATAATCGTCAGATCAGCAAGGCGATACTGCGGATTCATGCCGCCGGCTGCGTTGGTGACAATCAATATCTCGCAACCGAGCTGTTTCATCACTCGAACCGGAAAGGTCACTTCCTGCAAAGAATAACCCTCGTAGTAATGAAAACGCCCTTCCATCGCCAGAACATTTTGCCCGGACAGCTTCCCACAGACCAGTTGTCCGGTGTGCGATTCCACAGTCGAGCGAGGGAAGTGCGGAATCTGCTCGTAGCGCAAAACCGCCTGCTGTTCAATCTGTTCCGACAATCCCGATAGACCTGTCCCAAGAATCAACCCGATCCGGGGACGCTCGGAATAATGACTGGAAATTACCTGAGAGGCATCTTCTATTTTCCCGGCTAGTTCAAGCATGCGCTACTTCAATAAGTTGAGGTTCGGTTCTCGGGCTGCTGATCCACTCCAAACAGCCTCTCGGAAAACAGCCTGTCAGGCAGAATAATCCGTCTTTGTTACACCTGTTCCCGGTTTTTCCCCGGTTATTTTGAGGGTATCTATTCAGAGAAGATCGTCATCATCGAGAAAGTCGTCGTCCAAATCATCATCCAGGTCTTCGTCCAAATCGTCATCCAGATCATCGTCGAGGTCATCGTCCAGATCGTCTTCGAAATCGTCGTCGAAGTCGTCTTCCAGCTCCTCATCATCGAGATCATCATCGAAGTCGTCTTCAAATTCATCGTCGTCGAAGTCATCTACAAATTCATCGTCATCTTCGATAAGGGCATAGGGCTCCTGATGAACCGGAAAATCTTCGGTTGCCAGGTCATCGCCCAAGTCATCGCCATTGTAGTCCCAATCAATACTGTGAATGACTCCTGTCATGATATAATCCCTCTTCATCGCAACACTTAAATCTGACATCACTCGAGGATGGAAACTGCTTCCACTGCTCTGGAACAAAAATAGATGAGGCGTTTACCGTTGGCAAGTACAACCTGATGCCAATTATCAAAAAAATTCCTCAGGTTCTACAGGAAGAGCGGTTCGACCCAAACGTCCCGAACCGGCCTGCTCCTGGCTCTTTCAAGATTCCTCTTTGAAGAGGGAATAGCCAAACAGCTACCATAAACTGCCCTGTCGAACCTGAATCGTATGGTTGTTGGTTTTATGTTGTCCAGAGCGTTTACTGTCAAGCGAAATCTATCAAGAAAGATGTTTTTTCGGACGGTTCACAAAAAACAATTCTGACTGGTTTATCTTGCCAAAGGCAGTTGAAATCGATTTCCCGGCTTCCTCGACACATTCAGACAACAGGGCCTCTGAACTTTTCCTGCCCACCTCCGGTCCGGACAGTGCCCCAATAGGTATTCACTTCCTCCCACCAAACGTGTTAGCATGGTCTCAGTATGGTCAGAATACCCGTTTCCTTTTACCCGTAACCTTCCTGATAAGCAGTTCTGGATTATTTCGTGTCCCCGCATTCCGAAAATAGACACCCTGATTTCGGGGTTTTTATGGATGAAACCCGATTCTGGGTTGTTCATCGACGGGAGTTTTACGGCCCTTTCGATTACCAATGGAGCATTGATCTGCGAGGAATTGAATTTCTGTATCAGGACAAAAAATACGGCGAATGCTGTAGTGAAGAAGAATTTTTCGCCGACCTGAAACGATTTCAGCTTCCCAAGAGGGTCTCACAGGTGGCGACCATCGTCACTGGAACCGTTGTTTCCTGTATTTTTCATTGCGTTGCGACCAGTGATCGCATTCGGCAAATCAGCTCCAACCTCGAAAGCATGGGGCTGGAACGATACACTCTCAATGTGAAAAAGTAGCAACCTTGCCAGAAACAACTCCCTTCCAACATCCTCGGCGGGGCAATGCTCCACTGGCCCGGAAAGTCCATCAGGCGGCTTTTGTGGTGTCCTGAATCAATTGAGCTTCGGTTGACTCGCCCTTATTTTTCGATGTTTCCGCCTCGTCTTTTCCCACGTCTGAAATTCCATTTAGCTCAGCACTCAGCAGGAGCGCATGAACCACCCAAGCCGTAAAATAGACGATCGCCAGCGACCAGATCACATCGCTCAAATAGTGTCCTCCCTGAACAATGCGTGAAAGACCCATCAAGCTTCCAAAAAGTAGCCCGCCGACGAAAATCCCAATCCGCATGCGGTTTCTTCTCCGGAACAGAAAGGCGGGAGAGATCAGGAAAAATCCGATGGAAGCGTGCCCCGATGGGAACGACGCGTTGAAGTCCGTTTCTTCGCCAAAACCGAAGATCGGCTGATACGGCTGCCTACCCCCCAGTTGAATGATTTCACGTGGCCGTGGGCGACTGAAAACCGGTTTCAATGTCCCGTTGACCAACAAGCCCGGCCCGATCAGCAACACAAGGGCAATCAGGGAGGCCCCACGGATCCATTCATTTTTTTTCCGTCGCAACAACCCGTAAAGGGCGACGATGGCGGAACCAATTCCCAAAATCATCCCTGGAAAAACAAACCATTCATCAATAAATTCCCACGGGTTTTTGTCCGCATAGAGCCACGATTTCGATTCGAAATCATAAAAACAGGATGAGATTCGCACATCGAGATTCGTGTAACGAAACAGCACAGAAATCAAACAGAGCAGAACCAAAGGAGTAAACAGCGGGTATCGGGCAACCGTCAGGCGAACCGCATGTCGAAATCGGCTTTTGTAAGGTATAGACATTGAACTTTCCGTAAGCAGGCCTTTCACCTGATTTTTGTTGCCCCGCTGGAATGTTCCCGGGCAACTGGACGAAAGGAATCAGCATGCGATCGTAATGGTGAACTCGCCCGAAACACCTCGTACTCTCTCTTTCGGGTTCCTCCCAACTTGACAGAGATCGTTCCAAGCGAATCCCACCGGGAATAGCATTGCTTTAACGATTCAGGCAGCTTCGGATCTACTTCAGCAATAACGATCGCTTCCGGGTTTTGGGCGGGATCGGGTCGATCCCATAAATCGTATTGGCACTGCACACCTGCGTCATCCTGAGACCAGAACGGTATCATCGGTTGACCAGGAAGATAAAAAGCCAACGCGGAAGTGATGTCTCGTCCGGCGGTAGAAATAATGACCGGTTTATGCGAACTGTCCGGGTTGATACGTTCTTTCTGCAATTTGTCGAAACGAACAGCCAATTCTTTCCAGCCACGCAGACGGGCGGTGATATCGACCGGACTTCCCGCCAACGGAGAAACCGGAACGATCGTGATCGCCGCATAGGTGGCCAAACTGAAAACCAAACCTGTCTGCCAAGCTCGTTTCAGAACGGCGGTTCGATCCCTGAACAAATCGGTCAACGTGGAACGTCCCAACAGAACCGCTGTTGTCAGCACAACGCCCGCCGGATAGCAGGCCGCTGGCCAATTCGGCTCCAATCGACGGGTTGCGCTCAGCAGGATAATCCCCGCCAACGGAACTCCCGAAAAACAGAGCAGATACCGCTCAGCATCATTCAACTTCGGAAACTGTCGAAACCCTGCGTACAGCGTCGCCATCACTGCAAACCACAATACAGGCGATACCACACCAACCTGTCCGAGAATGAATTCACCGAATCTTGCCAGTCTGGTCGAAAGAGAGACCGAAACATCCTGAAAATGCGAAGCAGTATGTTCAAACGTAATCCAGTCGTGCTGATAGTTCCAGTAGAGAACGGGCAGCAGAAACATCAGGCCCAGAATCGCCGTTCCCCAAACACGAGGGGAAAGGCAGAGGTGTCTGCGAGAAGGCGTGATCAACAGGAACAGTCCCCCCAGCGGAAAGAAACCGAGCATTGTCTGTTTGGAAAGCAGACCCAAACCGAGCCACAAAGCTGTCAGACCGCATAACGATAAACGCGGTTTCCGCTCACTGGTCATCATCCAGAAACTGTATAACGCAGCGGCCCAGAAAAACAGGAAGGGCGCATCGATCGTCATCACAAAACTCATCGCTGCCTGCCCCGGCGTCAATGCCAACAGAATGACAGCAAACAGACCGACACGAAAGGCAAACAGCCGGGCACCGAGTTTGAAAATCCAGATCAATCCCAATGTCCAGAAC
>JALWSL010000660.1 GCA_027080405.1 Planctomycetaceae bacterium | reverse complement strand
ATCATCTGGCGGGGGAAGGTAAACCGAATCGAAGTTCCTGACAGGCAAACCCCGTAAAAAGCCGCCTGTGCTACCAGCAACAATTTTCAGCACTAACTTTTTCGCGCCTGACGGGTTATCCGGGTTGCGCAAATGCTCCACATTCCATTTCGGTTACGACTGCCGGGCGAACCGGTCGTGCCGGAACAACGTTCGATCCTATTCGTCAACAACGTAGGGGAGAAGCCCCATGAATCTCGCCCGTAAAATAGCCCGGCGAACTGCTCTCTGATAAATGGCGGAAGTGCCGGTACGTCTTCGCGGCAGAATCTTTCCTTCGCGGTCTATCAACTGACGCAAGGTTTTGATGTCTTTGTAATCGACATAAACCGGGCGTGGCACAACACCATCGGGACAGAACCGACACTTCAGTTTTCTCTTTAGACGTGATTTCTTCTTACGTAATTTCCTGATATCTGCTTTTGTCAACGTCGCCATCTGCGAATGCACTTCCTCATCATACGACAGCCGAACCTTGTCTGCCGAGCGGACACCCTGTACACTGCGACTGTACAGTGAGGGCATCATGGAACAGGGCGGCTACCGAAGCCCGGTAATCGCCAACTCGCTCGACCTGAAGAACCGCACAATATGGCAAAAAAAAGTCCGATATGCAAGGTAAGCAGACAAAATCCTGAAACTTCCGTCAATCGTGATACAGGATCGTTCCAGGCAGACACCGTCATCCGCGCCGGATACTGGCGTAATAGGTGTACAAACAAGGCGGGCTGTGTCAGGAGCGATGAAAACGATGCAGAGCAGGAGAAAGACAGGTAATATCCCACGTTTTTTCATCCGTTCCAGGAAGTTTGGTCGCCGCTCGGAATCCCGCCTTTCCTGTGAATCGTTAATCACCCTAACCTGTCGCGACAAGGCAATTTCCATTGCAATCCAGTCAGGCATGGATACACTTAATGCGCCCCCGATTGGCCATGATCCAGTTTTTCATAGGACTGAAATGGCCGGTGCAACCGGCTCTACCTTGCTCTGTCAGCCCGATATATCCTTTGTCCCGGAAACAACGGGAGTTACTCGCGTTATTCAGCTCGAAAGATAGCAATTAACCTGAATTCGGTTCCCTCGTTGAAACCCTACCCTGCAAGAAACTGGAGGACAGCCAGGTGGATATTGATTCGAACTCATTTTGGCTGGGTGTTATTGTTGCGCTCGTTGCTGTTTGGATTATTGGTTTTATCACATTGCCTGTGAGAGTCTGGATCCGAGCCTTCTTGTCGGGTGCGCAAGTCTCTCTGCCGACCATTTTTTTCATGAGATTGCGAGGCAATCCTGCCGCGCTGCTGGTTGATGCGCACATCACCCTTCGCAACTGTGGTGTCGACGCTACGATCCAGGAAGTCGAGGTCGTCTACCTGCAGAACAGGGCGAGAGCGTCCACCCCAGATGCCCTTGCCGAATTCGTGCAGGAATACCTGGAGAAGAAACAGGACAGGTGAGGGCACTCATTTCTTTCGAGATGAACGCCGGATGCACTTGGCCAACGCGACGTTTTGCCCGGTTCGGTTAGAGATGGGGCTTGGGTGGTTTGATCGGTGCACGTGAAGGAACAACACCTTTGGCGTTGACTTTGCGTGAGTAAACCTTGTCGCCGCAGGTAACGTACAGGGTATCGAGATTGGGGCCACCAAAGACCACATTGGATAACCACGCATCCTGAGGCTTTGACAGAATCAGATGACAACGTCCCAACTGGTCGAAAACCTGCAGTCCCATTCGTGTTGCCAGATAGGTGCGTCCTTCGGTATCGACAGTAGCGCCATCTGCCCCGGAATCTCGCTTGTCATCGGTCAGGTGTACGTGGCCGTAGGCCTGTTTGTAGGCGAGGTCACCATTTTTCTGGATCTGAAACGAATACGTGAAGCGTCCCCGGGAGTCGGAGACCAACAAAAGTGTCTGATCGGGCGAAGTAATGATACCGTTGGGGAATTCGATTCCCTGATCGACCAGTTTTTTCTTGCCGCTTGCGGTAAAGCGGAAGACTTTTTTGTTTTGGGGATCGGTATAGTAGCCGGTTCCGTCATGCAGGATCACCAAATCGTTTGAGGGGGCCTCCGAGACAACCGTTTCCTCCTTGCCTGTTTCGTCGTAGCGAACGATTTTTCTGCGTCCGTTTTGACAGGCGTAAAGCATGCCGTCCGGGCCAAACATCAAACCGTTGACGCCGGGACTGTTCTCGACAAAAACGGAAACGTTACCCTTCAGGTCTATCCGATAGATTTTTCCGTTGGGGATATCAGTAAAAAAGACTTCGCCTTTCGAATTCACGGCTGGGCCTTCAGTAAACCGATGCCCCTGGCTGACCAGCTTCCAGCCTTCACCCGGTATGAGAATATCAGTTCTACGTTTGGGGGGAACGCCCGGTTTGATCGGTTCGGGATAGTCGCGCCACAACCACTTGAGGGCTTCGGGCATGATGGCGGTTGACTGCTTCGCGTTGTGTCCCCCCTTTCCCCACACGTGATTCACATCGTACCCCGCATATTGCAGGGCGGATAGCATCGACAGATTGGCATTCCACCAGCTACCGGCATAGATATTGAGATCGTTGCTGCCATCCTGCAGAAAAATACGAAGCGGTTTGTTTTCTGTTTTTCGTATCAGGACGGGATATTCGTTCCCGCCTCGCAAACCAACAAAGGTGCCGACGCTTGAAAAGACTCTGCGAAATGCGTCCGGCCGTTCCCAGGCGGCGGTAAAGGCGCAGATGGCTCCTGAACTTGAACCCGCAATCGCCCGGTCATTCGGATCGGAACTCAGGTTATATTCCTTGCTGACAGCGGGCAGGATTTCTTCGAGGAGAAACCGGGCATAACGATCGCCGAGCGCGTCGTACTCGAAACTTCGATTGTAGCGGGCGACTGCATTTTTGTTGGGGGCGGGAACAACGCCGGGGCTGATGAAAATACCGATGGTGACGGGCATCTGTTTTTTGTGGATCAGGTTGTCCATCACGGTCGGCAATTTCCAACCCTTGGCCCGTCCCCAGCCATCCTGTACGATCATCTGGCACGCAGGTTTGCTGGAATCGTATTGAGCCGGAATGTAAAGCCAGTAGTTCCGGATGGTTCCGGGATAGATTTTGCTTTTCCATTCAAAGGGGCCTTTCACCTCGCCTTTGGGA
>JALWSL010000659.1 GCA_027080405.1 Planctomycetaceae bacterium | reverse complement strand
GTTGACAATCCAGTCGCTGTCGGTGCCTGAAGTAGAAACGATCAGTTCGACACCGATCGGCCCGACAATCGTCACATCCTGTTTCAGAATGTCTGTTTGATACACCAGCACATCGGGTCTTCTGGAGGCGAACCGTTGATCCGCGGTCAGGTATTCCGCTTTCATCCCTTTGGTGATTCCGCCCATGTAGGGAACCGGTTTGTTGGGGTCGCTGAGATATTCATCGTATGTGGACTGCTTTTCCCGTTCTGTCGGTGGAGAGAACGAAAGCTGTTCATTTTGATGGAAGTACAGAGAATGTGGCTGTGCGGTTGCGGGAGGCCACTTGTTATACTTTTTCCACTGGTTGGTTCCTGTTTCAAAAACCCACGCTTCGGGATGTTCAACCTTTCCTTTCCCTTTGAGGTACTTCTGAAAGAAGGGGAACTCGATCTTTTCGCGGTAAAATTCCGATGTTTTCGAATTGAACGGAATATCGCCGAAGGAGGAACCATCGCCGCGTGCCCAACCACCGTGTCGCCACGGCCCCATCACGAGAGTATTCACGGTCTGCGGATTGCGAGCCTCGATCGATTTATAGGTTTCAAGAGCGCCGAACAGGTTTTCCGCATCGAACCAGCCCCCGACGGTCAGCACAGCCGGTTTGACATTGTTGAGATGCTGCCGAATGTTGCGAGATTTCCAGAAGTCATCGTAAACGCCATGCTTCATCGTTTCGAGCCAGAACGGAACTTCTCCCTTGAGATATTTTTGATCGATTTCCGAAAGTGTTTTGATCCGTTTGTAAAATTCGTACCCATCGGGAGTGCCATAGTCGAAATTGGCACGCGGAAAGTTTTTGGTGGGCTCCGGTCTTGCCCGGCCACTGCGGGACATCCAGTTGAACATGTGCGCCAGAAAGAACGCTCCGTTGTGATGCCAGTCGTCCCCCATGAACCAGTCATTTACCGGTGCCTGTGGTGAAGCGGCTTTGATTGCCGGGTGGGAATCGATAATGCCTGCGGCCGTATAAAATCCGGGATAGGAAATCCCAGCGATACCCACTTTCCCGTTATGGTTTTTGATATTATTGATCAGCCATTCAACCGTGTCCCAGGTATCGGTGCTTTCATCAATATCGTTCTTCGATCTTTTTTGGGGTAAATGTGGTCGCATCTGTACGAAATCGCCTTCGGACATCCAGCGTCCACGCACATCCTGGTAAACGAAAATGTATCCTTCTTTGCCGAACAGCGGGGAAGGGCCGAGGTTGTCCGGATATTGATCCACTCCGTAGGGACGCACGCTGTACGGCGTCCGTTTCAGCAGTATTGGATATTTCTGCGAACCGTCCTTCGGCACATAAACAGCCGTGAAAAGCCGCTTGCCGTCCCGCATGGGAATTTGATATTCGTACTTCGTGTAGTGAGCCTTCACATATTCCAGCCCCTGGGCATCAACACGGGTTGAAAAGGCGTTGATTAAAAGAACAGGAATTGCAAGAGGTACAAAGCGTGCCAGCAGATTCATCGGGCTCGTCCCTTCTGGTGTTCTGACTGAAAATGTGGAATCCGTTGTGGAACCATTGTAAAGAGGTTCGAAAAGATTACCACTGTCGGATCAATCTCTTGGTCAATATCCTCTCACTGAAACCCTGTGCGTATGGCGATGTCAGGTATGATACCGGTCTTGCTGACACTCTCCATTTTGCGCTCCCGTTCGGATATCATAAGCGGTAGGGGCGTTGCAACGCACCAAATGCAGCTTGGAAGAGAGGATCGCGCAAAGATACAATGGAGAGATAAAGAGAGGGAATGGGAATTATTACAAGGTGGTTTTTTCGTCCTTTTGAGTCTCGCCTGTTTGGGGACTCAATGTAAAAAACTCCTGTTATCCTGGCGTGAGAATTTTCTCCGTACTACTGACGGTAAAATTATTGAAGCATGCACAAATTGTTGAAAATCTCTTTTTGGTTACGGCAGCCAGAACAGGGCAGTTGTGCTGGTTTTTTTGCGTCTCTGGAGTGAAGTGATTTTCCATTTTGATTCCGGCTGCGCCGGTTGATTATTTGCCGGGAAAATCGGATGCCTTTCATGCAGTACCATCTCATACGGTGAAAGGGAGGAGAATCCCGTACTATTTCGTCCAGGCCCGTACTATCCCGTTCAGGATCGTTCAGGAAAAAAGGGCCTGCCTGTGGTAACTGGAAAGTTTTATCAGCGTTCACTATGATCCCACATATCTTGCTTGCAAGAGGGGTGTCAAAGGGGAAGTCCTGATTCGGCACGGCGTCAATTTCACGATCACTGGTTCGATCAAAATTCAGGGAATAGTTCATCGATGAAGATTCATGAATATCAGGGGAAACAGCTTTTCCGGGAATATGGCATCTCTGTGCCGCGAGGCATTGTCGTCAAATCTCCTGAAGAAGCGGCGGCTGCTTTCAATGAACTGGGGGGGGCGATTGCGGTTGTCAAATCACAGATTCACGCCGGTGGTCGTGGTAAAGGAACATTCAAAGAACATCCTGAACAAAACGGTGTCGTGCTCGTTCGCTCTGCCGAAGAAGCTCAGGCGAATGCGGAGAAAATGTTGGGCAGTACGTTGGTGACTGTTCAAACCGGTCCTGAGGGAAAGCAGGTCAACACGCTGTTTGTCGAAGAGGGACTCGACATTGCCCGCGAACTTTATCTGGGGGTTGTGGTCGATCGCGAACAGAATTGCCCGGTGTTGATTATGTCTTCAGAAGGGGGCATGGAAATTGAAGTCGTTGCCGAAGAATCGCCTGAGAAAATCCTCAGCGAGTACTTCGATGCAGCGCTCGGTTTGATGCCCTATCAGGCCAGAAAACTTTCCTTCGCACTGGGAATGGAAGGCAAAACGGTTCGCTCGGCCGAGAAATTCCTGACCAAAATCTGCAAGTTCTTTGTCGATAACGATTGCAGCATGACGGAAATCAACCCGTTGATTGTGACTGGAGCAGGGGAGTTGGTTGCGCTGGATGCGAAAGTCACTTGCGATGATAACGCGCTGTTCCGTCATAAGAATTTTCTCGAATTGCGTGATCTTTCCGAAGAGGACCCTGCCGAAGTACGGGAAAAAAAAGCGGGGCTCAGTTATGTCAATCTGGATGGCGTCACCGGCCTGGTTGTGCCACCCGAAGATCCCGCAGCCCTGGCAGGGGCGATGAATCAGTTGGCGAATGACAAGGGCAGGGCGGAAC
>JALWSL010000658.1 GCA_027080405.1 Planctomycetaceae bacterium | reverse complement strand
GCTACCAGTGGACTCTTCCTGGCCACAGTTTTCGCCTGGTTCGGATTGACTCTCGGCGGTGTTTCAGGCTACGAGTTGAGCCGAATCTGGGGCAGTAAACTGATTGATCGGTTGAGCGAAACAGACGACCGCGAACAGATGCGAGAGCTTGTTGCACGATATGGGAGCCTCGCCGTTATCCTCACCCGACCGTTACCCATTCTCGGAGAAACCGCCGTGCTCATCGTCGGATCACTGAGAATGCATCGCGTTGCCTTTTATCTCGCATTGAGCCTGAGCAACCTGGCGATTTCGCTGGTTTATGCCAGCTTTGGAAACTGGTTTTCCGATCCTGACCAGTTGCCCTGGATCCTGGCCGCTTCGCTTCTCGCTCCTCTGCTGTTGACTGTTGCCACCCGTTTCTTTTACCTCCGCAAAAGTGGCTGACAAAAGACCGGACAGGAAGAAGACCGAACCGGAACACAGAAACTCCTGCCCATCCTGCGGGGGGGGGGTACAGACGCAGCAGCGATTACAGATGCAGGTTCAACCAGTCCCGAAACAGGAACTCCAAACGGATGGCAAGCAGCGCGATGCGTCCCATCACGGTCATTCCGAACATCGCACCAAAAGTGATCATCAAAATCCAGATACCGAATCGGGAGACTTTACCGACCGCTCCCTTGTGTTCGATCGAAAAGAAGAAATAGACCAGACAGGCGAGAATGCTGACAACCAGAAAAATGTTCTGAAACGATTGCCAATAATCGATGCTGCTGCTTTTGTCGAGCACAACAAACGGGACGATGCTGTTTTCGATCTGGCTGAGAAAATCGGCTTCCAGAAACGCAACCATTCGCAATCCTGCCGTGGTACCGATGATGAACGCCAACGGCCAGACAGAAATCCAGCTCACTTTGGGAACCAGTCGCATCATGAGCATGATCCCCAGGATTAGCGGAAAGAGATAGACCCACGCTCCGGGAGCCTGTTCGGGGGAAAGTCCCGGCATGGCCCATTGCTGGATCAGTCCCGGTGTCAATTTTCCCAGCAGGTTCGGAATGATCGTCGTCCAGAATCCGACCACCATCACGTAACCGGCCGAGACGCCTACCACGGTCGCTTCCGCCATCTTGTAGAACGGATTATCCCGATACAGAAACGAGAAAATGAACATCGTGAAAAAGGCACCGACCCACAAACCGATCGAACGCGACAGGCTGACCTCTGCAATCCCGGCTTTCCTGTCTATTTCATCCGCGGGCACCCATTCTCCTGCGACCTGTTTTACGTAGACCCGCCCGGCCAGTTTTTCAGGATCATTCAGGCATTGCCAGATCGCGAATGCCGCAACCAGAACAAAAAACAAGGTCAGTATTGTATGTTCAAATTTCATGAATCGTTGCTTTACAGAGATCAGATGTCAGTTGCTTTCAAACCAGCCGGCATCAGGAAGGATGGGCCGGTCTGGCCTGTTTTCAAAGTCAAAATCAAAGTCAAAGTCGTTGAATTCTTTTCTGCAGAAAGTACAGGATATTGCCCGCGAGAATCAGAAAGATCATCAACAGATGGGCAACCAGTTGTGGCCCCATCCGACGGACACCTTCACGGTATTCCGGTTTTGGCTCCCCTTTCACGTACTTTTCATTCACAAGCGTTTCGTATTCGGCTGCCCCCTTGATTGCACCGAGCAGTCCTTTTAACTGCTTCGGAACATACGGGTACATGTAGGGAGCCTGCACTCCGGTGACACCCGCGACCATCGCAATTTTATCCGGGTACGCCGTCACGCCATATTGCACCCACTCCTTACTGCCGGGATAGCCTGCAGAAACATTCAGTATCAGCTTCATGTCCTGAATGCTTTCCACGTCCTGGCACATCGGTATCTGATCGATGTTCTGTCCCCACGCATCGGTCGTATAAAGTTCCCGCAGATCGGTCATGATCACCTTGATCACTCCTTCATACCCCGGCTTGTACCCGAGGTTGACATAATCCTCGCCGTAAACGAGATCGGGGAAGTCTGTCAGAATGACCTTGGTGATGCCATCTTCCACCATCTGCGGACCAACCGGAAAGAGCGAGAGAAAATACATTTTCAGTTTTTTGTTCGCACAGTGCAGAATGAACGACGTAGCCATCGGCCCGAGTTCGCCCTCACTGGCCGGGTCGTAATCGAAAGCGAGCAGAACCTTGTCGCCTGGCTGGAGCTTTTCGATTTCATCAAAAACGTCCCGGGCGAGTTTCGTCGGTTTCTCCGGGAATTCCAATTCGAGCAGAATGGGAATCGAAACAGCAAGAAACATCAGCAGAAAAATCCACCGACGATCCAGATTGGCCAGTTTTTCAATCACTGCAATACCCATATCAATATCCCGATCATCTCATGGATGAAATTTTTGTTATCAACAGAAATAGTTGAAAACAGTTTGCACACAGTTCGCGAACAGTTCACAACTTTCAGAAAAATATCAGTCTGGTTTCGGTTGTCAAAAGGAACCAACTGTTTCGGTTCTATTCTTCTCCGGAACCGAGATACGAACGATCCACTCCCAGTAAAATCTTCAATGAGGTAGAAACAATCCCGAGAGAAATCCCGATCATGATGGCACGGTTTCCCGCTTTGTTGATCACCGACATAATAAATAACGTGATGTTGTCAATCCGCAGGGGAGAGAGGAAATCGGGCAAAAGATCCGAAAGCCAACCGCCTGCGTAAGTCCGTCCCAGCAAGATGATGAAGGCGGTTCCCAACAGGAGAAACGCTTCGAAGTTTTTGGCCCGAAAGGCCCGAAAGGCAGCCGATGCCACGTAGAACGCCAGGAGCGAAAACATCGTTGCTGTCAACGGTTTGAAAGCGTATTCGTAGGTGAACCAGAACGGAGAACCCGAATACTGGTAATACCCTGACCAGGGATATTTCACCTGATGCGACTGTACCAGCAACTGGTGAATCTGTTCCCGCCAATCGTGTTCGGTTCGATAGGGTTCGAGCAGAAAAGCGTATTGGGCATCGGAAAGTTTTGAATCGTTTTTGGTTAACGCCAGACAGATCAGTTTATTCCGGGCCCCAATGGTCGGGGCTTTCTTCAGAAAGCGGACAAGTGCCACCTGCTGGGCCGCGTTCCAATCGCCTCGTGCTTTCAGATCGTCTGCCAGGTTTTCCAACTGATAATCCAGATCAGACACTTTTTCCCGGATAAACTGCTTCTGCTTTTCG
>JALWSL010000657.1 GCA_027080405.1 Planctomycetaceae bacterium | reverse complement strand
CTATTCTGAGAAATAACGTGGGAGTCAATTGCAAACCTGATGCGATCCACGGGGCAGCCAAGCCGTACATTGTCAATGAAAACAACATTCAGGTTACAGGCCCACAGGCCGGATTTGTCGATGGAAAACGGGGCGACTTCCGTCTGCAAAAAAAATCAGCGATCTACAAACTGCTTCCCCAATTCAAGCCCATCCCGTTTGAAAAAATCGGTTTGCAGAAGAAATAGACACACGCATCGAACCGGGCGATGCAGATCGATAGCCGCCGTTTTTTTGATGCGAACCGATTTAAGGCAATTTATGGGCAGCAATCAATCTTCAATACGGTACAGGTGGCTTGTTGTCCTCAGAAAAAGGGCGTTTTCAACCACAGCAGCGGACGCCTTCATTCCGGAATCGAGATGGTTTTCCGCGACAACCTTGAATTCCTTTCCCGGCTTGATAACGGTTGTCTTTCCCTGCTCATTAAAAAAGTAAATGTGACCGGAAGCATAAATTGGCGAAGCGGAATACTTCCCTTCAAAACGCTCCTGCCAGATTTGTTCGCCCGTAACCGCATCCAGGCACATACCTATCCCTTTATCATTGACGAAATAAAGCTCCTTGCCCAGCAGAAGCAGTGACGGCTTTTGAGGCACCTGTCTATCGGAGTGCCAAGCGATATCCGAATCATTCGGTTGCCCCGTTTCCTCGAATTTCAAGGCAACAAGGCGGGATCGTATAAAACCGGTGCAGATATAGACCATGCCATTACCGATCACCGGTTTGGATACCGTTGAAAAGCCGAGCTTGCCATAGGAAACCTTCCAAAGTTCTTTCCCCGTTTCCGGGTCGTAACCGTATACCCAATCAGCAGCGGGCGAAATCAGAAGAGGTTTCCCCTTCACTTCTGTAATCGTGGGCGTACAGTATGCTTTTTTATAAGGAGGAAGATCTGCTGTCTTGCCGGTGCGAACGGTTTTCCAGGCAATTTTCCCATCGGACTTGTTGAAAGCGGCGATAAATTGATGATCAATTCCGTCATAATGGACAATAATCAGATCATTCCACATCACTGGTGAGGCACCGGGGCCATTTTGATGGTTGATTTTCAGTTCCTGATTCCGCCACAAAACCTTCCCAGTGGTCGTCTCGACACAACAAATGCCGTACTCCCCAAAGTGACAATAGACTCGCCCCTTCTCAATAACAGGCGTTGGGGAAGCATAACTGTTGGTGACATGTTTCGGACTGGTTTCATCATAGTGAAACAGATCGACTTCAAACAGCTGCTTACCGGAATGAATATCAAAAGCGATTGCTTTCAAGGTCAACGCGCCGGACACCTGCAGACCTCTCGTTGAGAACTCCACCTTTTCAAGCCTGGCTTCCTGTTCCTGTTCGGACAACTTCTCGACTATCGCGGTAGTCAACCAAAGTTGATTACCATAGATGACGGGAGACGAATACCCTTCTCCCAAAACCGGAACCTTCCAGGTAACATGCTCACTTTCAGACCAGGTGAGAGGAATTTTCGCATCGGGCGCATGGCCATTACCCAAGGGACCGCGAAACTGTGGCCAACTCTCCTGCGCCTGTAACGGCAATCTCACATAAGTAATGACAATAAAACAGCAAGCAAACAGCCGAAAAGCGGGCAGACAAAATCTCATCATCAAATTCCTTGATTCGAACAGTTATTCCATGCCTCTCGAACCCTTGAAACGGAAGGCGACGTATTGCACCAAGCATATCGCGTTAAAAACATATCGCTTTAAGCCAACATCTCCACTCCCAAGGCCCGAAGGTAATATTTCAACGAAGAATCGTATTCCCCGAAGCCATAAAAAACAATGAAGAGAATAAATCCAGCCAAAGTGCGCCATTTTATCTCCAGTTAGTCCGGATAAATCTGCCCAATATCAAAACAGACCACCCCAACGGTAGACAAGCCGATTATCTGACCGTGATGCCTCGCACTGAACCTCAAAATGAAAAACAAGCCTTCCCGTACTACTAACGGTTAAAGTTTACGAACGGTGCGAAAACTTTTGAAAATCTCATTATGGCTACGTCGGTCAGAACAGACCATACGTGCTGGGGCTACCTTTTGTTCGCAGTGTCAGTACATCACAACGAACCACACACAGCACCATGCCTACACAACAGGCACTGGTGCCAGCAAGTGCCTACACAGCAGGCATGAAATAACTGCACCATATTTTCTTCGTAACTTTTGAAATCAATATCTGATAATGACTATAAAACGAAAACGTTGCCGCCTACAATACAGGCAAATCAAGTAGAGTGATAATATTTGACAGCAAAATCAGGAAGCCAGAGAGAACCAATCCAGCCAATCCCGGATTGCTCCGGAGAATTGAGCCTCAGAATGGTATCCATACGCTTTGTAGATTATCAGCACATTCCATTTGTTAATTATGCAGAAGTGATTCATGACGAAACTCTCTGTCGAAAACAGTGACACACTCCGGGGCGTTATCGGTGACAGCCCAGCGATGCAGGAGGTTTATCGTACGACACGGCTTTCAGCACGCAGTTCTGCGACTGTCCTTTTGATGGGCGAAACGGGAACGGGCAAAGAACTGATTGCCCGGGCGGTTCACGAGCTTTCCCCGCGAGGCAGCGGCCCTTATGTCCGGGTCAACTGTGGCGCATTAAGTGAATCCCTCTTGGAGAGTGAACTGTTTGGCCACGTCAAGGGAGCGTTTACCTCTGCCGTTGATAACAGAACCGGTCGCTTCGAGGCGGCTCATGGCGGAACAATTTTTCTGGATGAAATCAATTCCATGAGTTTTCCGCTCCAGGTAAAACTGCTGCGAGTTCTCCAGGAGCATGAATTCGAACGTGTTGGCGATACGAAAACAATTTCTGTCGATACCCGGATTCTGGCGGCGTCGAACCGGGAACTTCTCGATGAAGTTGAGAAAGGACGTTTTCGGGAGGATCTGTACTATCGTTTGAATGTGTTACCGATTTATCTGCCTCCCCTTCGAGAGCGTATTGACGATCTCGATGCACTGCTCGAATTTTTTATCGCCAAATATGCGAAGGAAAACGACTGCGAACCACTAACCGTTCCTGAACAAACCAGGCAATTCCTCAAGACATATTCGTGGCCCGGCAACGTTCGTGAACTGGAGAACTATGTCGAACGGGCTGTTGTGATATCTACCACCGGCCAATTTACACCCGATTTGCTTCCCCCTCATGTCCGAGGACTGGCACCCGTTCGGCTCGGGATGAAAACAGAGAAAGATCTCAGCTCCATTTGTGAAGAACTTGTCACAATGGGCATGATGCAAAGCTCCAGCGAGGACAAAGACCTCTATCAGAAAATTGTCTCACTCGTTGAAAAGCAGCTGATTTTGCAAACATTGAAAAACTGTCAGGGTGTTCAAACAAAAACAGCAACACGCTTGGGCATTAACCGAAACACCCTTCATAAAAAAATCGAGGAATACGGATTGAGCGAAGATGTCCGATAGAGAAATGTCCGAGAAAGAAAAAGATTCTCCGTCGCCAGAAATTATTCTCGCCAGTTCTTCGCCTTACCGCCAACGCCTGCTGCAACAGATCGGCCTGGAGTGTCGAGCCATTCCGCCCGAGATCGATGAATCGACGATTCAGAATGATCCATTGCTGAAACCAACTCATGTAGCGGAAATCCTGGCCAGACTGAAAGCTGAAAGCGTGGCGAAGTCCCATCCAGATTCGATTGTCATCGGCAGCGACCAAATTGTCGAGTTCGATGGAAAACCATTGGGGAAACCGGCGACTCGCGAAAATAATATCCATCTGTTAAAACAGCTTAACGGCAAGACGCATCAACTCGTCACCGCGGTCTGCCTTGTCCATCAGGGGGCGAGCTACGCATTCACGAACAGGACTCTTGTGACGATGCGCACTCTGACAGACGCAGAAATTGCCCGGTACGTTGATCGTGACCAGGCATTTGATTGTGCAGGTGGCTACCGCTGGGAAGCCGCCGGAATTACAATATTTGAAAAGGTTGACACAGAAGACCACACTGCAATACTGGGACTACCGCTGATCCGTCTGGTTACCGTCCTGCGTTCGCTGGGTGTCGTTATTCCCTGAATTCCGAACCATTTAACAGAATCGTCCTGCGATATGTTTCCTCTGCAAACAACAGTAGTCAGCCGTCATCCTCCGATCGTTACCTGGGTAATCATCGGGATCAACGCGCTGTTCTTCCTGTTTGAGCTACAATTATCCCCCGATGCCTTGAAAGCCTTCATGATGCACTTCGGTGTTGTCCCCGCGCGATTTACCAATCCGCAATGGGCAATGAATCTTGGTATTCCTGCCGAGAACTACTGGCCCTTCCTGACAAGCATGTTTTTGCATGGAGGTTGGGCACATATTATCGGCAATATGTGGACATTGTGGGTGTTTGGTCAACATGTGGAAGACCGGATGGGACCGTTTCGTTATCTCGCGTTCTATCTGCTTTGCGGGGTCAGTTCGGGCATTGTCCACACACTTGTCAATTGGGGAGCGACAATGCCTGCAATTGGTGCATCCGGTGCGATCGCAGGGGTCATGGCTGCCTATCTGATGCTCTTCCCGACTTCGCGGGTCATCGTCATGATTCCCATTTTCATTTTTCCACTGCTGTTCGACTTTCTGGCGTTCTTTTATCTGGGGTACTGGTTTCTGCTCCAACTGATCAGTGGCTATGCCACCTTGCTTTCCAGTTCGATGCAGGAGGCAGGCGGAATTGCCTTCTGGGCTCATGTGGGAGGATTCACCACCGGAGCATTGATTTACGGTCTGTTCCTCAGGCCAATCGGCGAACGCCGCGGACCTTATCGAGACGAAGGAACCTACGAACATGGTTGGGCCAGGTGACTGACACGGCCGGATTGCAAGGGCAACTCCGTCTGACAGGTATGATTCCAGGTCATTAAGTGAATTTGATACATTAAATAAAAGGGTGAAGCTGATGGATTCCAATAGCCTCTTTTGGTTATTTTTTATGATAATGATGCTGCAACCGGTTCTCTCGCGTCGTCTGATGGAAGCGGCTCGCGCCAGAATGATAGCGAAAATCGAAAACTCACGGGGGTCGCGTCTGATCCTGCTGGCCCATCGACAGGAAACGATGAGTCTGCTCGGCTTCCCACTGATGAAGTACATCGACATCAACGATAGCGAAGAAATCATGCGGGCCATCGGCATGACAGATTCCGATGTACCGATCGATTTGGTGCTCCACACTCCGGGGGGATTGGTGCTGGCCGCCACTCAAATTGCAAGAGCCATCCACAAACATCCCGGAAAAGTCACCGTGTTTGTCCCTCACTATGCGATGTCGGGAGGAACGCTGATTGCGTTGGCTGCCGACGAAATTGTCATGTCTCCCCATGCGGTACTCGGACCGGTCGATCCACAGCTTGGTCAATACCCGGCTGCTTCCATCCTGAAAGTGCTCGAACAGAAAAACATTGATAAAATCGACGATCAAACACTTATTCTTGCAGACCAGGCCGGCAAGGCCATTAAACAGGTCAACAAAACGGCCGGTGAACTGCTCATGGATAAATGCCACCCTGAAAAGGCGGAGGAGTTGGCAACCATGCTTTCCGAAGGGCGCTGGACTCACGACCATGCCATTACATACGAAGATGCCAAGGAGTTCGGTCTCTGCGTGAGCGACCAGATGCCAGATGATTTCATGAAATTGATGACAATGTATCCGCAGCCGGTCAAACAGGTTCCGACTGTCGAATACCTCCCCACGCCACGACACGATACAGGACGCAAATCAAGCACCGTTTGATCCGTCACCGGGCTGATCGTCATCCCGGTAACACCTGAAACGGACATAACATCAACAACTTCCAGGCCCCTTGGGGAATATGGTTACACTCAACAGAAGCGGGAGATATCCGACACAGTGCGCCGACAGTCCCCTTCCCTGTTGCATTTACTCTGTTGCGTTTCATACCCAGGATGAAACAGATCTGGCTCCCTTGCCGGGGTTTGCACAATTCATTTTTTCCGAGTCGGCCAAATGGTAACAATAGTGTCACACAGCAAGACACTTTGTTCCGTAATCCGAAAGACAGAAAGTATCGAAGATGCCCTTTCAACGAATCGTTGCGATCGCGATTGGAATACTGTTCCTGTTGGAAACCGGGGCCTCGGCGTTTGCTGAATCGCCAGTACCCAAACTGCCGATTCCAGATAAACTTGTCGTGCTGACATTCGATGATTCTGTGAAGTCCCATTACACCGTTGTGCGACCTTTGCTTCGAAAATACAGATTCGGAGCAACCTTTTTTATCACCGAAGGATTCGAGTTCAAGACAAACAAAAACCACTACATGAGCTGGACAGAAATCGCAAGACTGCATCAGGATGGTTTTGAAATCGGTAATCACACACGTGATCACCTCGGTTTGGATGCAACACATCCGGAAAACCTTAAAAAACAGTTGGCTGCCTATCCCGCCCAACTGAAAGCAATCAACGAACGTTGCAAAGAGCATGGAATTCCGGTACCTACCAGTTTTGCCTATCCGGGAAATGGAATTGCGGCCGAGGCTTTGCCACTTCTGAAGAAGTTGAATATCAAATTCGCCCGACGTGGCGGTTCACCGGAGTATCCATATGAAAAAGGCCGAGGGGTTGCCTACGAGCCGGGAAAAGATCATCCCCTGCTTCTTCCCACCGCAGGCGACGCAAGACCGGACTGGGAATTATCCGATTTTGTCCGAGCGGTGAAGCAGGCAAAAAACGGACGCATTGCCATCCTCCAATTTCACGGTGCACCAGACCTGGCTCATAGTTGGGTCAACACACCAGTCGGGAAATTTGAAGTTTATATGAAATACCTGGCCGAAAACAATTACCGGGTTATCGCCCTGCGCGATTTGGAGAAATACATTGACCCCAAGGCTGTGCCTGTCGATCCTTTCAAGATAATCACTGAACGAAAAAAATTGATTGCCCAGCAACAGCAACAGTAACAATGATGATGGCGACAATGAGAGCAATTAAACAGTTCGATTCTATTCCCCTGCCATTCGAACTCTGCCGCCAGTCTTTACCTGCGTCAGGCCATTCGCAACTTGTCACCCGAAATCGAAACCTCCTGTCTCATATCTGACATTTGAGATTTGTGAATACGATCTCCCGCTTCCAATGTTCTTCGTGAATAGGCCAGCAGCGAATACGGTAGGTTTCGTCTTCATATTCCTGATAGCAACATTGGGAATGTGTCCGCTCCCAGCACTGTTTCTCGTTTGGCAACAACCTGTGTGAGCAGGAAGAGTTGCTGACGCGACGTTTGGTAATACGGCCCTGATCAACCACCGTGACACAACTGTCCCCCGGTCGATCAAGTAGACGCATCGCGATCAGTTCATGACTGGCGGTCGAAAAGATTTCTTTCAAACGGAACAGCGATTCACAAACAGCATCAGCTTCCGAAAAAAACGTAGGACCGGGAAGCAATAACCGGGACGCCAGCAGATTCGCGACATGCTCTCGCAGGCCCGGTTCGCTATCTGTGGGATCAACACCGAGCCGACGAAAAACGCGGAACGCCAATGTTTCACCAATTTCATGGCTGGCAGCCCACTGAATCCGCTCGGGCCGTTGATCCGGCTTGAGAAAAATGACATAACGCTTTCCCAATCGTTTTAATCTCCCCCGACTGCTCTGGTGATGGTCAAAAATGACGTCACAGCCGATTCGCCGGGCCAACTGAATCGCGTCGACGGCTCCCGAAGTGTATCCTCCCCGCTCCAATGCCAAATTCGCTTCCCGATCAGCCGCTTCCTGCCATAACTTCACATCCCACATACCCCTCTCCCCTTCAATGAATGAGCACACAGTGTTCATTATACCACATTGGTGTACTTACGTCAACACTCCGGGCGAAAATTATCCACATACCCGTTCCACAAAACCGTGATGGAGCGATGCCATCGCTCAGCAATGGTAAGAGCAGACTGCATTGTAAAGCAGAATGAAATCAACTACTAATTGCTACTGGTATCTCTGTTCTACCTGCCCACAACCCTTTCTGATGAAAGTGACCAGCAATGCTGTATCTGTATCAAATCAATTGGTTCCATCGCTGTCTTATCGGACTGGCCCTCACGTTGCTTTCATGTCCTGTCGTTCAACAGGAAACTGTCGCAGCCCAGAGACATGATGGCAAGATGAGCAACACCATCGAACTCACCAGGCAGATCGAGTCAAAAGCTTTGAACGTACTACGGACTGCTTTGCGATCAGATGAATTCTGGCCTTCGATGCACGCGGCCGAGGCATTGACTCTGGCAGGGTATGGAAAAGAGGTTCGGATGTTTCTGGAGCCGAAATTGAAAACGGAAACGGATGATCAACATCGCTGTGGATTGGCAAGGGAGATTGTCAGAGCGGGCGATCGAAGCAAGGCTGCGATCATGCTCAACATATTGGAAGGCGAGGATCTCCACGGCCATGTTCATGCAGCCGAAAGTCTGTACAAAGTGAATGAAATTGGCAACGGAAACGCATTGCGGGCGGCGATGAACCAGACGAATAATCTGACCCAAGCGCTCATGGCGGCGGCAGCGCTGGGGAGATGGGGCAATCCGGAAGCGTTCGTTCTGCTTCGTAAACATTTGACGGACAAGGATGAAAGTATCGCTCGAATTTCTGCCTGGGTTCTGGCAAGAATCGGCAACTCTTCAGATATCGGTACTCTCAAAAAAGAATTGCAGCGTGTGCAGGAACCGCTTTCAAAGCTTTACTTCATCAACGCACTGGCGGCACTGGGCGATCCCGAAGGGAAAGCGAGTCTGCTGAAGAATCTCCGAAATGACGATCCAGTCGTGCGAACATACTCAGCCGTGTTTGCAGGAGAAGCGAGAATGCTTTGTGCAAAAGAACGATTGGTCGAATTGCTCGATGACGAAAATATCGATGTCCGTGTTCGTTCTGCTCATGCCCTGTTCGTCCTGTCACAGCCCAAACCCCGCGCCCCTGACGAAATGATCGTACGGGATGTCTACCAGGCAACGAAAAATAATCCGCGCTACAGCGAGGGTTCGATTATCGCGTTACGGAATGGCTCTTTACTGTTTGCAACAACCGAATTCATTGGAAGCAGTTCCGATTTTGCCAAAGCCCATATCATCGGGAAAATATCAACCGACGAGGGCCGGTCATGGAGCCAATCACGAGTTCTACAGGAAAACATCGGCGGGAAAAATGTGATGTCCGTCACGTTGAGATATCCAGCGGAGAAGCTCGAAGAGAAGACACCACTGGCCATGTTCTACCTGGTAAAAAACGATCTGGACGACCTGAAAGTCTTTTTGCGACTTTCAGAAGATGATGCAACCAGTTTTGGAAAGCCAATTCTGGTGACTCCGGGCAAGGGTTATCATGTCTTGAACAATGATCGCGTCACACGACTCTCTTCGGGGCGACTGTTGGTTCCGGTTGTATGGACTGACGACGTCCGCCGAACCAACCACTTTACGTCCTTCTGCTTCTATTCCGACAATAATGGGAAGACCTGGAAACGGGGGCGAGGAAGTGTTGACTATTCCAAACGCGGTGCAATGGAACCGGAAGTCATCGAACTGAACGATGGTCGAATCCTGATGATTATTCGAACCCAGTCGGGACATATCGCGGCAAGTTATTCGAACGATGCAGGGGAAACCTGGTCACCGGCAAAATCATGGGGGGTGCGGGCACCGGAAGCGCCTTCAACGTTACGCAGAATTCCATCGACCGGCGATCTGATTCTCGTCTGGAACGACACCTACTCTCAGGGACAAGGGCACGGCGGCAGGAGAACTCCACTGACTGTTGCTATCTCTTCAGATGAAGGAAAAACCTGGCGGTTGAAAAAGCAGCTCGAAACAGACCCCAACTTCACGTACGCCTATACCAGTTTGACATTCCATCATGGCCGGGCGGTAATGAGTTACTACGTTGGCGGAAAAAACGGACTGTACTCAAGCCGTTTCCGCTCCGTTCCGATTGGCTGGTTCTATCGAGCCGAATGAAACAGGACAGATGCATCAACCAAGCCGGGAAAACTGGGCAAACTGAAGAGCCCTGCAAATCTGATAGCGGATTGCAAACTGAAAAACAGACCGGATCCGCCACGATACGAACGCAGGCCCCAAAGGGCAAGGAACACTCGGGGCCTGCTCGCTATCAACCAATTTGTGATCGTCTGAATCAGACAGTTGCCAATTCAAACAGTTCTTTGGGAGGCTCTGCTTCAATAATTTTCAGGTCGAATTTCTCCTGGAGAATTTTGAAAACATTGGGCGTTACAAAGCCGGGTGCTTCCGGACCGATGCGAATCCCCTGAACTCCCAGATAGAGCAACGTCAGCAGAACCGCGACAGCTTTCTGTTCGAACCAGGAAATGGTCATTGTCAACGGTAATTCGTTTACACTGCAATCAAATGCATTTGCCAATCCCAAAGCGACCTGGATGGCACCGAACGCATCGTTGCATTGCCCCATGTCGAGGAAGCGGGGCAAACCGGCGACGGTTCCGTATTCATGGTCGCGGACACGGAACTTTCCACAGCCGAGAGTCAGGACGATTGAATCCTGAGGCGCGTTTTCACCAACTTGCGTGAAGTAGTTTCGCCCGGCTTCCGCTCCGTCGCAGCCGCCCACAAGGTAGAAATGCTTGATCTCACCCGACTTGACAGCGTCGACAATTTTATCAGCCAGTCCCAAAATGACACTGTGATGGAAGCCGATTGTCGATTCCTTCACCTTATTTTCAGGCAGCGGCGCACACTGCTTGGCCATCTCAATCACCTGTGAGAAGTCGTTCGTTTTGATCCTGGTTCCGCCGGGCACCGCAGTGAATCGGGTCGTGAAAAGGCGATCTTTATAGGACTCCCACGGAATAAGCACACAGTTTGTTGTGGCAACAATCGGCCCGGTAAACTGGGTGAATTCGAGGTGCTGATTTTGCCAGGCGGTTCCGTAATGTCCAGCCAGATGGGGATGAGCCTTCAACTTGGGATAACTGTGGGCGGGAAGCATTTCGCCATGCGTGTAGACATTTACGCCAGCATCTTTTGCCTGATCCAGCAGATCGGCGATGTCAACCATATCGTGGCCAGTAACCAGAATACCCGGCCCCTCTTTCGTCCCTTCGTAAACGGTTGTCGGTTCGGGGGTGCCGAAACGCTCGGTGTGCCCCTTATCGAGCATTTCCATCACCCGCAGATTGTGTTTTCCGCAATCCAGAACGATCTCCAGAAGAGTATCCATATCGAAGTTGACGTTCGTCATGGTGGAAAACAGGGCCTCTTCAATGAACGCATCGACTTCGGCATCAACCTGCCCTAAACGTCTGGCATGATTCTTATAGGCAGCCATCCCTTTCAATCCGTACAGAATAATTTCCTGCAGAGACTGCATATCCTCATCTTTGCCACATACACCGATATCAACGCAGCCCGTCCCATTTGCCGTCTGTTCACATTGATTACAAAACATCGATTTTCTCCCATTCTCCGCTTCAATGACTTCTAACAAGTCCCGCCAAATCACCACATCGCGAACTGACAGGAAAACGAGCCTCAATCATAGGAAACACAATAATGGACGTCAATGTCCGATTACTGTTTTTCCCGTACATTTTTCACATTTTTCAAACGGAGAACATTTTCAAAGTGAAAAGAGAAAACCAGGGTTTCTATTGGCTGTTTGATTGGGCAAAAGTCTCTACAATGCCAAGCGATGTTTTATCTTTTCGAATTGTCCCCCGCTCGTAACTCAATTTGTGGAAACAGGAAATATGAAGTCTATCGATGAAGCGAAGTTGGAAGAGGACATTGTCTATCGATACGAATATCTGGCTGAATTTATCGGCTTTGGTGAAGAGGACGTCTCTGCAATCCGATCGGTAATTGGAAATTTTGCTCCGCTAATCCCGCAAATTGTCGAAGCGACGTACGACAAAATGCTGAGCTACGATGCAACCGCCCGGCATTTTGTTCCCAGACAGCACGGTTATGAGGGCGAGACGCCGAATTCGATCGCGGATCTCGATTTGAATAACCCACAAATAAAGTTCCGTCGGGAGCATTTACAGCGATACCTGATGAATCTGCTTGGACACAGCTATGACAAGAAAATTGCAACGTATCTCAACGTTGTCGGCAAAATGCACACTCCTCTGGCCGGAAACAAGAAACTCGATGTTCCGTTGGTTCAGATGAATGCACTGATGGGGCTCCTGTCAGACATTCTAATTCGGACAATTGCAGGTTTCGGGTTGGAGGCGGAGCAGGAATTAAAAGTACAGCGGGCCTTCCAAAAACTGCTTTGGATCCAGAACGATTTTATCAACCCTTTCATCCAAAGAATCAAGAAAATCACCAGCATCTGCTTCCACAAAGACGATGTTTCCCACCCTGTTTATGTGAGCGTTCGATTTCCCCGCTTTTACGGAAACTCTGTTTGACTCAACGGCTATAACTTTACCTGA
>JALWSL010000656.1 GCA_027080405.1 Planctomycetaceae bacterium | reverse complement strand
GAAATGATCGGGAGAAAGCGGCTTGAAGCGATTGCCCTGTTTGCAAACGGGAATATTCGATCGAACGAGGCAGTTCTCGAAGCAGTTCTCTTTGAGGTCAGGCAGGTCGGAATAAAACAAAACACCCCATGATCTGACATGGGGTGTTCGTGCGCACGTCCGGTTATTTGCTGTACCGCGGGTTGCAAAGCCACGTTTGCTGCGTCGTTAACAGAGGCCCGTTCGTTTGCAAGGCGAACAAAGCATCCCGGCATCAACAAGGCAAAATGAACCAGCCGCCCGGCAGCCAAGTGGATCCAGTTGTTGGTCTCACCTTTATTGTTCCATTGTTCGATATCAATGATGCTTTTCTGCATCACTCGTGTCGAAACAATTCAACCTTGAAACGGGCAATCGGGCAAGCAGATTGGTGGGTAAATCACCAAGTTCAGGAATTTCCGTTTCCCTCTGGCGTTACAACCGTTTCAGCCGGTCTGGCTCCCCCTTGATCGTTAGAGTTGCTATGACCGGAACTGACGATCAAATAGATACCACCGACAACTCCCAGAGTGATGAGCACGGAGGCAATCGCGATCCAGATCCAGTGACCTTCCATATCGTACTGAGATCGAGCCTGCGAAATTTGTCTGCGGGCCGCATGAGCGGAATTTCTGCCTGCCAGCGAGCTTTGCGCTGATTTTCGTCGACGTTTGGGACGTGGTGCGCCATCGGGGCGATGTGGTTTTCGTTGTTGGGCAGACCTGAGGGGATGTTCCGATCTGATACCCGATCCGTGACTGATGCCGCTATCTCTTGCAGCGGGAGCAGCGGGGCCGAGATCGTCCAGTGCAGACTGACTGGCAGGTTGAGGGGACTCCCCCGTGTTCCCCGTCATGGCGTTGGCTTGAGAAGTTCCGTAGAGCATGCTGATCAACTGAATGTTTTTCTGTTTCCATTCTTCGGTACCATGCTCGCCTAACCAGCGTGTCAAGTCGTCCGCCAATTCCCGGGCTGTCTGGTATCGATCTTCCCGCCGCTTGGCCATCATTTTTTCGACAATCGCCAGCAGGTCATCCGGGATATCCGGCCGATCCACCTTGATGGAAGGAGGTTGTCTGGTTTGATGGGCCAGTAGTCGCTGAACCAGAGAGCCGTCGGTAAAAGGAGGGTGACCGGTCAAGGCAAAATAGAAGGTGCAGCCCAGGCTGTAGATGTCGCCCCGTTGGTCAACATTATGGCTGTCGACAGCCTGTTCCGGAGCCAGATAATCAGCCGTGCCGAGAACTTTTTCATCGTGTTTAATAGTGAGGGATTCTTCGTCATCCTCTTTGAAAAAACGGGCCAGTCCCAGATCGAGAAGTTTAACCGTCCCCCGCTCATCAACCAGCAGGTTGCCGGGCTTGATATCGCGGTGGATCAACCCGGCCTGATGAGCATGAGCCAGCCCTTCAGCTGTCTGACGTATGATATCCGCAATTTCAACGTAGGGCAGCTTTCCTTTTGCCTTGACCATTTTCTCCACGCTGGTTCCGGTGACATATTCCATCACAAGAAAATGGATTTCCGCGCCGCCCTCGTTTTGCTGATCGACATCGTAGGCGCGGACAATGTTGGGATGATCCAGCGAGGCGACCGCACGAGCTTCCCGCTGGAATCGGCCCAGATAGGAAGTATCTTTCACGCGGTTTGCCGGAAGGACCTTGATGGCACAGCGTCTTTGCATCGCCAGGTGTTCGGCCAGGTAGACGGCACTCATTTCACCCCGACCGAGCAGATTGATCAATTTGTATCGACCGAGAATAAACCCTTTATGACGGCCCTGCAAAAGTTTTTCCGCCTGCCACTCCGACAACAGCCCCCGTTTCAGCAGTTCCTCTGCAATATCAGCTGCGTTGTCCAGTTTGCGACCGTGCCTTCTCAGTTCTGCCAGCGTGTTGTCCAGCAGCGCAGATTCCACCAATCCGCTTGCACGGACACCCGCCAGAAATGATTCTGCTGTTAGTTTAAGCGACATGCTTTTCCATTCCTGCTGCACGGTTTTGACAGCGAAATTTCAGTGGCAAAAGAATTCTCTGCAAAACTGCCTTGCCGATTTCCTTGCTTCAGCAAGAGAACTGCTTTTCAAAGTCCCACGAAAAGGGTTGAATACACCGATCCATCAGTGCATGACAATATTCACCAAGAAAGATTCACCAAGAAAGAAAAATCACCAGGACAGAAACAAAGATAAATCGGGAAAACCTTGCCTCTCCGAGATGGCCATGTTGCGTTCTGACGACACCCCCTCCCTGCAAATGTTGCATCCAGGCAACATTGTGGGGTCAACTTCCCCTGTTTTCACTTGTTTTACCGTAGTCTCCATCATGTCCAAGAGGATAAGCAATCGCGATTCCAGTTCCCAGAAATTGTCGATTATTTTCCAACTTTATTGTCTTATCCAGTTTATGGATTCAAAATAACCTGCACAATTGCTTCCAGCGAACCATTCCGTATTATTTACACCGCGGGAAGGAGAATCAAGCAGAGAAGGAACTGGAATTCAATTGGCACGTGCTTTTCCATAGCCTGTATGGTCAAAATGGAAACGGATCGCCGGGAGCCTTCAATGACCCTTTTGAAAGCACCTGCATGCTTTCACGTGGCGATTTACCGATGTGACGCTGAATGAACGCCGTAACGCTGAATATACGTTGCATCGGAAACGTATTGCAGTGTTGAAGTGGATATCCGGTTAGGCCGGGAGAGGAGAATCGAGTGAGCCAGGCAGCAACTTATAACGATACGGTCGCCGTCCATTATGTGACGCGAACCCGAGACGGTGGGGTAATTGAAAACACGATGAATCGCAAGCCGTTGATCCTCAATCTGTCCGACTCCCGTTATACCGAAGCATTCCGGAAGAGCATTCTTGGGATGCAGCCGGGGACAGAAAAAACGGTTATTGCGGATCCCGAACAGGTTTTCGGATATCGCGATCATAGTCGGCAGGTGTCGGTACCGCTTAGTGCTCTCCCCTCTGGAATACAGGAAGGGGATCAGTTGGCGGTTATCATCCGGGATGAAGAAATCGATGCGTGGGTCGTTCAGCTGACTGACGATGAAGCGGTTCTTGACACCAATCACCCGCTTGCCGGAGAAACGATTGAATACACGATTCACCTGCTTTCCATCGAACCACCATCCTCCGTCGATTGACCTGTTCAAATTGTCCGGAATTGTACCAGTATAAATTGGGGACGTTGTGAGTTCGAGACGGAGTTTGGCGGGAAAACCGGTTGTCCTGGGCATGTTTCTTTTTGCCATGATTGTCAGCCTGACGCTCTGGGGGTACTGGAAACTGCACACCGAGCCGTTTCGTGGCCTCACGGACAAACTGGCCGAATCATTTCCCGGTTCGAACCCGCGAGTTGAGGGGGGCAAGCATGGGATGCACAAAAAGACCCCGAGCATCTTGCGCATCGTGATGCGGGTACCGTACAATCCCAATCTGGACGATCAGAAATATAAAAGTCAGCTTGGTAGAATTCTTGAAATTGCCTCTCAAAGCGGCATGCTGGAACCGTACGATGTTTGTGAAGTCCATCTGTTTTACCAACCCGCCGAGCAAACTCCCGAAATACGCTCCCAGAAAATCCCGGCTGCAGAATTCCCGCATTGGCAAACGCCGCCCGGAGACTGACTCTCTGGTTTTGGCCATTCTTTCCTGTTAGAATTTCCCGTTAGAGTCCTGTCATCCGGTATGGAAATCCGTTACTCGGCAGTGGTGTAACACGTTTGGGGTGAATGATGGCGTCCTTTCGGTCTCTTGTTGAAACGTGGCGCAACAGGGCGAAATGGATGAGGTAGCGTTGGGGCATGGGAAGTAAAGATGGCAGGTTTCGTGCCAATCATCAGGTGATTTCAAATGAGTTGGCAGCGGATTTTGGGACATCAACGGCAAAAGAGAATGTTTGCGAATGCAGTGGGGCGTGGGCGATTGGGGCACGCCTATCTGTTTGCAGGCCCGGAAGGAGTCGGCAAAAGGCTTTTTGCGTGTGAGTTGGCGCAAGCGTTGCTTTGTGAACAAGCGGATGCAGAGAGGTTTGATGCCTGCGGGGACTGTTCAGGATGTCGACAGGTACTTTCGGGTACACACCCCGATCTGATACAGATCTCCGTTCCCGAAGGTAAAACAGAATTGCCCATTGAACTGTTTGTCGGTTCTGCGGACAAACGGGGGCGCGAAGGAGTCTGTCATGAACTTTCCCTGTCTCCGATGCACGGTGGGCATCGTGTTGCCATCATTGATGACGCCGACAAAATGAACGTGGCCAGTGGAAATTCATTACTGAAAACATTGGAAGAACCGGGGGCAGGGGCGGTTCTGATTCTGATCACAAAAGATCCCGATCAGGTGATTCAGACGATCCGCTCACGCTGTCAGGCCGTTTATTTTGGATCGCTGGAACCGTCAGAGATTGAGAAGGTTCTCCTGCAGGAAGGGATTACGGCGGATGATGCGCTGATTTCCCGGGCTGTTCAACGATCTGAAGGTTCTGTGGCCAATGCAATACGATTGGTTGCCCGATTACAGGAACAGAGTCAGGTTAATACCGATGCGTTGACGAAAGTCCTCTCTCATGGCCCTTTTCGTGCTGAGGAACTTGCCAGGGTTGGAGATGCAATTCTGGAGCAGTGCAAGAGTGATCCCGGCTCACAACGAGAAGCGGCCAAAGGAATTATGGAAACCTGTTTATGCTGGCTGCACCAGGCGTTGACCCAATCCGAAGCTCCCCTTGTTCAGCAGGATGCCTGGGCGGATGCGATGGAACAATGTTTTGAAGCAATTCTGCAGATTGACCGCAGGGCGAGTGTGACAACGGTCCTCGACGCATTCTATCACGATCTGGAAATCAACCTCCGTCCAGCTTGGAAGTGAGTCGCCTGTGCGTCATAATGCAGCAGCCCCTGTTGTTGAGTCACGGGGGGTGGGAAGAGTTGTCCCGGTTGATATCTGCGGTCTGTCCGCTGAACCTGAATTCTATTGAATGCAAGTAGTAATGGCTGAACAAAAATCCGAGCAGTACATCGTCAGATACGGCTCAAGGCGCCTGCTTGGTCTTTTTACCAGCAGATTGCGGGGAAACGCCCATCGTGGCGATGATGTGATCGTCCGTACCAAACGAGGGACTGAATGGGGCAAAGTTCTATGCGTTGCGACCGAGCGAGCGATCGGCTTTCTGGAATCACCGCAGGTCGAAGGCAGAATTTTGCGTTTTCCTACTGCAGAGGACTATCAGACAAAAGATGAGTGCTGGGCAAAAGAAGAAACTGAATTTGAGGAAGTCGGACGTCTCATCAAGAAGAGCAAATTGCCAATGCAACTTGTGGATGTGGAGCATCTGTTTGGTGGCGAATTGCTCGTTGTCTATTTTGTGGCGGAAAAACGGGTCGATTTTCGCGAACTGGTGGACAGACTGAAAAAGGAACTTAAAATACGCGTTTTGATGAGGCATATCGGTGTTCGGGATGAAGCCCTGTTGCTTGCAGATTATGGCGATTGTGGAAAACCGGTCTGCTGTAATACCCATTTAACAGAGAAGCCGCCAGTTTCGATGAAAATGGCAAAGGTTCAAAAAGCTTCGCTGGATCCCAATAAAATTTCAGGTCGATGCGGTCGACTGAAATGCTGTTTGCGATATGAATACGATACTTACCGGGAGTTCAAGCGGGAACTTCCCCAAATTGGTGCGGAAGTTGTCACACGTGAGGGGCAGGGGAAAGTTATTTCACACGAAATAATTTCCAGGCAGGTCGTTGTTGTGTATGAGGATCGTCGCAGAATTGTGACATCGCTGCAGGATATCGTTTCGGTGATCAAAAAGAAGCCGGGGGCCAAAAAGAAATCTGCAAAACCGACAGAGCAACAGTCGACTCTCACCGATACAGAATCAGATTTGGAGGAAAGTTCAAGCGTGCCAGCGGAACGTGACAAGACCGGCAACTGATACCGGGCAGCAGTTCGACAATACTCTCTCATAAAGTTGAACTGGTTTTGTTAATTCCTTTTCGTTCCCCGCATCGGCGTTGAAATACTGTGGTTCGAATGGGGTGATCTCGTGAAAAGCTGTTGGCAAAGCCCGGTGTGGACGCTTTATTATAACCAGCGATTTGCCATAACCTGAGAGGTTTACGGGCGTTAGCAGGTTCTGAGGGAGAACAGCGCATCTGTTCTATTGAAAGACTCTAACTCTCTTCGACGCGTTCAAAAACGAGCGGGTGATTGGAGTGAGCATCTTTGACGCGGAGTGAGACTCGACCGTCGAGAAGGTCTTCGAGGAGTTCTCCACAAATTTCGTATCGCCAACCTCTGGCCAGACGGGGCGGTTTTTCCTGCTCTTTTTTAGCAGAAAAGTGCCAGCGGACGAAATCCCGCAGATCACTGGTCGTGCCTACCATCGCCGGGGAAAGATCGCATTCGGCACAACGATTCGCCATCGCAATGGCAAGCAGTTTACCCAAGGCCTGCTCTTCCTGCTTGGAATGGTCGGGCTGGTGATTTCGAATTTTTGGGGGCAGTTCCGAATCAGGCAGTTCCATCGCGGCTTTAATCTGCTTCAACAATTCCGGGACATGGCGTTTGTAACTGCTGCGTTGCATATCACGGGAGGAAAGAAGCTCTGCTTCGGAAGTCGGTTTGCGGTGGGCGACATCAACGAGCAGATCGTCCCTTAAAATGGAACGGACAGGCCGATCAAGTTTATCTGCGGTTGCTTCTCTCCATTGGAATAGCGCTCGTGCAATCGCAAGTTCTCTCCGGGAAAGTCGGGAGATTTTGGGAAGACGGACCCAGGCGTCTCCTCTCTGTATTTGGGTTTGAATAAGGGAATCGACGAAGTCCCGGCACTCTTCGTCTGCCCATTCAGTCCGTTTTGTTTTTAACAGTTGACGTTTCTGCTTTGCTGCAATCTGGATAAGGTATCGGACATCTTCCAGTGCATACTCGATCTGTTTTTTCGTGAGGGGGCGGCGTCCCCAATCGGTACGTGTTTCACGTCCCTGAATCGTTGCGTTTGTCATTTTCTGGACGATCGCAGAATGGGAAAGAGGGAAGCCCCGGCTGAGTAACCCCTGGACAATTTGGACATCGGTCAGATTGGCAGGCGGTTTCCGGATCGCATTCCAGCAGAACAGAATTTCCTCCCGACCACCGTGAATGATGACATTCGTCTGTTCATTCGCCATGATTTCCCACCAGGCGGACAGATCATTCACCTCGAATGGATCGACCGCAACGGTCTCCTGCTCGGTAGCGAATTGCAACAGACACAGGCGTGGACGAAACGTATGTTCGGAGACGAATTCGGTATCAAAAGCGATTGCAGGAGCTTTGTCGAGTCGGTGGCAGAGTCTATCGAAATCGGCTTGCCTGGTGATGAGTCGGGAAGGCATGTTGCGCGGCGCGTTCATTCTCGGGTAAGGAATTACAAACGGCTCACATTCTATCTGATGTTTCGATTCCGAGCAAACTAAGTCCCAGGTCGATGGTTCGGGCTGTCAAATCGCACAGTTTGAGTCTGCTCAGGCGGATTTTTGCGTCTTCCTCTTTCACGACACTGCAATGCTCGTAGAAAGAGCTGAACGCATTTGCGGTATCAAACAGATAGTTTGTCAGCAGATTGGGACGATATTCCTGGGCGACATTGGTGAGTGCCTCTTCAAATCGAAGCAGTTGCAAGCCGAGAGCGCGTTCAGCGTCGTGTTGAAGTTGGATGGGGGTCGTTTCATCGGCTCGGACTTCCTCTCTAGATAGCCCGGCTTTCCTGAAGATGCCACAAATTCGAGCGAATGCATATTGCATGTACGTAGCGGTATCACCTGTCATCGAAAGCATTTTATCCCAATCGAAAACGTAGTCGCTTTCCCGATTGTGATGCAAATCGGCGTACTTGATTCCCCCCAGTCCAATGATTTCCGAGATTCGCTGACGTTCCCGGGAGTCCAGTTCAGGGCCGTTCGGTTTTTTGTCATCGTTCTCGTCGACGATTTGCCGGGCTCGGGTAACCGATTCGTCCAGCAGACTTTCCAATCCGATCGTATCACCGGCCCGGGTTTTGAACGGTTTGTTATCTTTGCCCATCACCGTACCGAAACTGACATGCTGCATCCGAGCCTGATCGTATCCCCACATTTTTGAAACATCAAACAGAAGCTGGAAGTGCTCACTTTGACGTTTATCGACAACATACAGAATGTTTTCCGCCTTCAGTTCGTCAACCCGATACTGAATGGTCGCCAGATCGGTCGTGGCGTAGGTGAAGGCCCCATCTTTTTTCTGTATGATGAACGGAGCCTCGTTTCCCTCGACGAAAACACAGATTGCCCCTTGGGACTCCGAGGCGAGTCCCTTGTTTTTCAGCCCCTCGACAACATCCGCCAACATCGGCTGGTAGTAACTTTCGCCCAGTGTCAGATCAAAATGAATGCCCAGCCGTTTGTAAACGGTTTCCATGGCTTCATTGCAGGCGGGCAGAAACTCATTCCATAACCGATTGTTTTCCTCATCTCCGGCATGCAGTTTTGCAGTTTCCTCCCGAGTGAGTGTGACAATTTGTGAATGGGCAGTTGCAATTTCATGCAATTCCGGCTGATTCCGGACAGCCTCGATTTTCTTACGGGCAGAGGCCAGTTTTTCCTGTGCTCCCGCCAATGTATTGCGCAGTTTTTTGAGGTTCTTTTTCTGCTTTTTATCCTCGGGATTCGCTTCAGCTTCCGCCTGCGTCACTGCCTGCTGTGCCGTCTCGACATTCTGTTCCAGTTGAGGAAGTTGTTCGAGAGTGCTGTGATACTCACAGAGTTGACTGACAAGTCGGTACAGACGCGACAATTCGCCAACCGGATTCTGGCGGTACGCCGATTCATCAAGAAAGTGCTTGTAACCGTACAGGATCATACCGAACTGGGTACCCCAGTCGCCGACATGGTTGTCGGTAACGACATCGTGACCAAGAAATTTCAGGATGCGAGCCAACGCGTCACCGATAACGGTACTCCTCAAATGTCCCACATGCATCGGCTTGGCAACATTGGGTGAAGAAAAATCGATAACAGTTTTGGGTGCTCTGCCATCTCTGGCAATACCGAGTCGTTCATCCTGCAGATTGTTTTGAAGCTGTTGCGCAAGAAAATCTGTTTTTACCTTCAGATTGATGAACCCGGGACCGGCTATTTCAGGAGGATCGCAGAATTTTTCGACAGAAAGCCTCTCGATGATCATCGCCGCAATTTCCCGCGGCTGCTTCCCCAGTTTTTTTCCTAGCGACATTGCGCAGTTTGCCTGGAAATCACCAAACTGTGGATTTTGGGAAGGGAAGACCATTTTGGCATAGGAGGCGGGATCATCGACAATTTCGGAAAGTGCCTTCGCAAACTGTTCTCTCAGGAGCTTCAGGATATTCATGTGGGAATCGGTCAACAGTGAGGGGAAAATAGATTACTAACAGGTTGGGGCTGTCCCAGGAAGGGGATGTTCCAGGCAACGAAAAGAAGGACAATCTTGTTACAGACTGTCCCACGTTCACGATCTGTCCATTCAGCCCTCTGATTCGAGGACTGCCTTCCAGTCAACTTTTTCTGCATCGCCCCAAAGCCGTTCGAGGTCGTAGATTTCACGGTATTCCGTATCGAAAACATGAAGGACGACATCTCCATAGTCTTGAAGAATCCAGTGGTTGGTATCGTAGCCTTCGATGCCGATTCGCTTGGAACCATGTTCAGCCATCATGCGGTCCGCTTCTTCAACAATCGCATGAAGCTGACGACGGCTTTTTCCTGTCGTGATGACAAAGAAATCGAATTCAGGAGTGATTTTTGTCAAATTGAGCACAACCGTATTTTCGGCGCGAAACTCATCCGCTACCTGCGCGCACCGACAGGCAAGCAGGAGGGAGTGCTTCAACTGGTCTGGGTCACGTTCGTAATTGGAACTGAGGCTTTCGCTGACAGTACCGTGATCGGCGTTTTGTTGGGTGCTTTCTGTAATGGTCACAATTTCCTTACTATCATCAATTAAACGGGATTGAAGCTGAAAACGTGGCAGGGACGTCTCCACCGTGGAATCAAACTATTAAAACAGGGAACGGGTTTCGATCAATCCTCACATCTGCCACTGAGACAATTTCTTTGCAATTTGGTTCACCTGGTGGGGGATATGACGCCTGATCCCCTGCTTCAGGCATCATATAAAAACATTTTCCTGTTGGACAGGGCCGACGGTGTCCAGCTGTTTTTTTGCGAGCTAATTGTTTTCAGGAAATGTGGGAATTGAAACAGATGGTGTGATCTGTCATGCTGAAGCGGCTGATCGAATCGGATCCACAAAAACAAAGGAGACAGTATGTCGCTTATATCACGAAGAAATTTTCTCCAATGTTCTGCAGGTGCAGTTGCATCCATCGCTTCGCATTCGCTTTGGGCTGCCCGGAAACCGGAAGGGCGGCGAATCAAAAAAGCCGTGAAATATCACATGATTACCGAGAAGTTGAGCGTTCTTGACAAATTCAAGCTGTTGGCGGATCTCGGATTTGATGGAACTGAAATTCATGTCACGACCAAAGTGGACCGCAACGAGGTTCGTAAAGCGATTGAAGCGACCGGTGTTCAGGTTCACGGATTCCTCAACAGCAGCAAGCCTGACCTGGTCGGTGCGATTGATAGCGCAAAATTCTACGGAGCCAGTAGTGTGCTTGTTGTCGCAGGGCGTGTCGATAAAAATCATCCCTACGATCAGGTTTATGCTGAGCAGCAAAAACGTTTGCGGATTGCCTTGCCATATGCTGAAAAACAGGGCATCAAGTTGTTGATCGAAAACGTCTGGAACAATTTTCTGCTCAGTCCGTTGGAAATGGCCCGCTTTTTGGATGAGCTGGAAAGCCCTGCTGTTGGTGCCTATTTCGATGTGGGCAATGTTGTACGGTTCGGTTGGCCGGATCAATGGATCAATATTCTGGGGAAGCGGATTGGCAAGCTGGATATCAAGGAATACAGTCGAAAAAAGCAGATGAATGAGGGACTCCGTAAAGGGTTTGAGGTGGAAATTGGAGAGGGAGATTGTGATTGGCCCGCCGTCCGCGCTGCCCTGAAGAACATCGGTTACACCGATGGCTGGGCTACCGCGGAAGTGAAGGGAGGTGATCGAAAACGATTAGCCGATATCGCGGAGCGGATGGATCGAGTGCTGGCCTTGAAGTGAAACGAGCATCGCAAGAATACATTGCCTTCATATAAACCGAATCATATAAACGGAATCGGGTAAACCGAATCGGGTAAACTGAATCAGGAATTAAAGCGACTGGTTTGAATCCTGCCGATTGCTTCGGTACGCTTGTCCGCATTGAGATGTTCGATTCGTCGAATCGCCTATCACGACTAGAAGCAGAGCTATCACGAGGTATCATCATGAGCGAAACACCAGAGTATCATCTTGGAACACAATGCATACACGCTGGGCAGGAGCCGGATTCTGCAACGAATTCACGAGCTGTCCCGATTTACCAGACCACTTCGTACGTCTTTAACGATACCGATCACGCTGCCAGACTGTTTGCTCTGCAGGAATTCGGAAACATCTACACCCGCCTGATGAATCCGACGTGTGATGTTCTTGAAAAACGATTGGCCGCGTTGGAAGGCGGATCCGGGGCGCTTGCATTGGCCTCGGGCTCTTCTGCGGTGACCTACTCCATTTTGAATATCATGGGGCAGGGGAAGAACATCGTTTCTTCCTCCAGCCTCTACGGCGGAACTTACAATCTGTTCCATTATACGCTGCCCAGGTTGGGAATTGATTGCACCTTTGTTGATCAATCCGATCCCGAAAACTTTCGTAAAGCGATCGATGAAAATACACGCGCGGTCTATCTTGAGACAATCGGTAACCCGAAAGCGGATCTGCCCGATTTTGAAGCCATTGCGGAGATTGCCCATCAGGCGGGGCTGCCCTTGATTGTCGATAATACAACGGCAACTCCGTATTTGTGTCAGCCATTCAAGTGGGGAGCGGATATTGTCGTCCATTCCTGTACGAAGTTCATCGGCGGACATGGCACCTCGATTGGTGGGGTGCTGATCGAAAAAGGGGGATTCCCCTGGGACAACGGCAAGTTTCCGGAATTGACTGAACCGGAGCCGAGCTATCACGGGCTGAAGTTCTTTGAAACATTTGGGCCGATGAACCTGGCTTACATCATCAAGGCGAGGACACAAATTTTGCGAGACACCGGGGCCGCGATGAGTCCGTTCAATGCGTTCCAGTTTTTACAGGGATTGGAAACATTGCATTTGCGGATGCCCCGGCACAGCGACAATGCCCAAAAAGTGGCAGAGTTCCTCAGTGATCATCCGAAAGTCTCGTGGGTGAATCACACGGGATTGCCTTCGCATTCCAGCTACGAACTTTCCAAAAAATATCTGCCCAACGGTTGCAGTTCCGTTTTCGGTTTTGGTGTCGCCGGCGATTCTCCTGCCGAGCAGAAAGAGAAGGGGATCAAACTGATCA
>JALWSL010000655.1 GCA_027080405.1 Planctomycetaceae bacterium | reverse complement strand
GGAGGGAACCTACCCGCTTCCGGAAGCTCAACTCGATCGCTTCATGTTTAATACGGTTGTGAAGTATCCCTCTGCTGAAGAAGAACTGGAAATTCTGATGAAGACCAGTTCGGGCGAACAGTTGCATCTTTCTGCAATTTTGAACGATAAGCAGATTCTTGCGATGCAGGATGTCGTCCGAAAGGTTCCAGTGGCGGAACACGTTTTCAAGTATGCCCGCGATCTGGCCAGGGCGACCCGTCCCAAAGAACCGGGGGCTTCCAAATTTATCAGGCAGTATGTCAGTTGGGGGGCTGGCCCGAGAGCAGGTCAAAATTTGATTGCCGGGGCAAAAGCGAGGGCACTGCTGCATGGCCGCTTTCATGCAACCTCTGCCGATATCAAGGCGGTTGCGCATCCAGTGCTCAGGCATCGACTTGTCACCACGTTTCAGGCAGACAGCGAAGGACTTTCGACGGACGATGTTATTTCCCGTTTGTTGAAGGAAGTCAAAATGCCCCTGGATAACCTGGCCGAGCATGCCGCCGTTTAACTTCGTGATAAATTGCCCCGACCGCCAGGGTGGAGGATACCGCTGGAGTAGGTCCGCAGCAGGGAGCATCGTCAGACAGGCTCTTTGGTTTTCGACTCGTAGAGTTTGTTCGATTCACTTCTGGCAAGCTTTCGGCGGCAGTGGAATCGCGCCCTCTGTTCGAATTTCTATAGCTGAAAAAAGATTTTTTTCGAAATTCGCGGAATAGAACTCGTCCTGCCCTTAAAGTTTTGCCAATTTGCCGCTGTCGTTTTTTGGGATCAAGAACGCAACTGTTTTTGCCGATACCTGATTTATGCAAACAGAAAACAGCGATTGTGCTGGTAAATACTTTTTGGCTCCAGGGAAGGATGTCAATGCGAACGCGACTCAAACTCTATACCGGGGAAGGCGAATCGACCGTTGTTGAGGAGCCGAAGGTAACGATGCGGCTGGGCGAAATGGCTCAGATTATTGGCGATGCCGCCCGCTTCAAAAGAACATGGCTGGACGACTTCGAAGATGAAGAAGTCCAAATTTCAGCTGATTTATACGAATTGCTGTCTGCATATTGGCAGCTGCGTCCCGGTGCATAAGCCAGCCAGGCAGCGGGCCTACCTGCGAAAAAAGTACGCACATCGACGGAGAAGCAGGCAGGCATCCTTTGCTTCCCAATCGCAGGTTGCAATCGCGCCATACGCAGCCATCGGTGGACGGGTGATCGCTGCCCTTTGTATGGTGGCTGGCGGCTTCCTGTTATACCTGGCTGCGAAAGATTACATCTATTACGCTCCGGTCCGTCGCTGCGCCATCTCTTTTCTGGAGGGGATTTCCCGACACGAGGCTGGCTCTCACGGTTTGTCTGATTCCAGCCAGATCGAAATCAGAATTCACGATATAAAGTTGGCCCCTAACGGAGCAACTGTTCGCGCAGCACTCGCTATTCCCGGTAACTGGATTGATACCGAGCTTTATGCTTCGAAAAATAAACGGGGAAGTTGGGAAATTGTAGGGGTCACCCAAATTGATGCCCACGTCGAAAACCGGCAAAACCTTGAACTGGCCAAAGAGATCAAAACCGCATTCCGTTCGATTCCGGGGGTACAAATCAAACGCTACTGACGGGACTGACAAAATGCCACCAGAATGCCAGTACCGGTTTGTGGACTGGATCATTCTCCCACTTCGATCGCCGGTCCTTCCTGTTGCAATGGTATTTGCCGTGGACGACGGAACGCTTGCTGCAAACAGCCTTCCCACCAGTAGCAGGCGGCGCACAAGGAAAACACCTCTCTTGACCTCATTGCCTGCTTTGAAATACATTGCAGCCGTAGCGACTGTCCGTCAGTTGCCATGTTTTGTTCTGTTCAAGTGTGGGAAGGGAATCCCATGGGGAAAAGTGCAAGAGAGTCCGTTTTGGCGATTGAAGGAGGCCAGCCTGTTTGTGTCGCGCCTCTTTCCCCCTGGCCGGTTTTTGATGAAGAACAGATCACGGCGGTTGTGGATGTTCTGAAATCTGGTCGTGTCAACTATTGGACGGGAGAGCAGGGACGGCTGTTCGAGGAAGAATACGCCGCGTCGCTGGGAGTTGCTCACGCTATTGCCGTCTCCAACGGAACCGTCGCTTTGGAGCTTGCCCTTCACGCGATTGGATTGAATCCCGGAGAGGAAGTGATCGTTCCGGCCCACACATTCGTGGCTACGGCAAGTGCAGTGATGGTGCGAGGAGGAACCCCGGTTTTCGCAGATATCGATCCCGCTACACAGAACATGACGGCGGAAACAATTGCCCGGCAAATCTCCCCCAATACGAAGGCTATTATTGTTGTCCATATGGGGGGGCGACCGTGCGAGATGGAAGAAATCGTTGCGCTGGCGCAACTTCACGGACTCAAGTTGATTGAAGATTGCGCCCAGGCACACGGAGCAACCTGTCATGGCAAACCGGTAGGAACCTGGGGAGATATTTCCGCTTTTTCGTTCTGTCAGGACAAGATTATAACCACCGGCGGCGAAGGTGGATTGGTTGTGACGAATAACGATACGCTTTGGCAAAGAGTGTGGCGTTACAAGGATCACGGAAAAAATTGGGACAAGATTTATCACGAACCGAAAACGGGCCTGTTTCAATTGCTTCACGATACGCTGGGAACCAATGCCCGCATGAGTGAAATGCAGGCGGCGATCGGTCGAAAGGCATTGGTTGCATTGCCGGACTGGATCGCCAAACGAAAGCGAAATGCTCAGGTGCTTCATGAAGCCCTCAAGGGGCATGCGGCGATTGAATTATTCGATGTTCCGGGACATCTCGAGCACAGTTATTACAAGTTCTACTGTCGCGTTCGCTTGAATCAGTTGCAACCGGGGTGGACTCGGGACGCAATTATCAAGGCGATCCAGGCAGAAGGCGTTCCTTGCGGCAGTGGGAGTTGTGCAGAAATCTATCTCGAAAAAAGCATCCAGCAGGCGGGGTTCGCACCGTCGTGCAGATTGCCTGGTGCACAATCGTTTGGTCAACGCAGCCTGATGTTCCAGGTTCATCCGACGCTCAGTCTGGAAGAGATGCGTTTGACGGCTGATGCGATCCTGAAAGTTCTCGATGCTGCCTGCTCCCAGGCACATGCGGGGATGGGCCAAACATCCCGAGCGGCTTAGACGCAAATCAGAATGCGAGAAACTGCGGCAATTGATATTTGCAGGCAGATTTCAATCTGTACCTGATCGGCGAGTCCCTGAATCACGCATCGAGGGGCCTCTCATCAAGCATCGAGTCCATACATTGGGCAGGTCAGGCGCCTCGAGGATCATTCAGGCTGAGTGACGAGACCGGTATCTGGCGAGGAAGATGGATTGGGGAAATCGGGGGGAATATCACCTGTTGAGTGGTACATCTGCTTGAAATCAATTACCATTAGGTGGGGTTTCCGGTTTTCTGCCAGAGGGGGCTCCGTCGTTTGTTCGTTCAGATGATGTTGAGGCAGTTTCGATCGTCTGCTTCACGGAGTTCCCTGGAACTTTTCGGGTGAATCGTTCCGGTCTCCATTCAGGCAGGCTTGTTCCGACGTGTGGAATCGCGGAGCAAGCCGGTCGTTTGCCAAAACATAATCCAATCAAACAGTCGTTCTATTGAGGGAACTCTCACTATGTTAATGAACTCGCTTATTTTGGCGCAGCAGTCATCCTTGAGTTATCTGATTTGGTTTGGCGTTGTCGTCCTTATTTTTGGTTCATTGATTTTCTTTGCCATTTTTGCCCGTTACCTCGGCTTATGGATTCAAAGCAAAACGACCGGTGCAGGGATCGGGCTGTTTACCCTGTTTGTGATGTCGATCCGGAAAGTGAACCCGACCATTATCGTTCGGTGTAAAATCATGGCAGTCCAGGCGGGGCTGACGCATATTTTTCCTATCACTACGCGTGATCTGGAAGCCCATTATCTGGCCGGCGGGAATGTTCCGAATGTGATTCGTGCCTTGATTGCCGCTCATCGGGCCAACATTGATCTCGATTGGGTCACTGCTGCGGCTATTGACCTGGCTGGGCGGGACATTCTGGATGCCGTTCGAACCTCAGTCAACCCGATTGTAATCGACTGCCCGGATCCCGCCAAATCGGGGGCTGCAACGCTGGATGCGGTTGCGGCAGACGGAATCCAGCTTTGTGCCAGAGCGCGTGTTACCGTGCGAACCAACTTGCGCCAGTTGATTGGGGGAGCGACCGAAGAAACGATTATTGCCCGTGTGGGGCAGGGAATTGTTCAGGCGATCGGCTCAACCAAAACGTACGCCTTGGTTCTGGAAAATCCCGATTTCATTTCCCAGATCGTACTCGATCAGGGGCTTGAATCCCAAACGTCCTTCGAAATTGTATCGATTGATATTGCCGACATCGATGTTGGGGAAAATATTGGTGCCCGCCTGCAGGCTGACCAGGCTGAGGCGGACATGCGGGTTGCCCAGGCCAAGGCGGAAGAGCGCAGAGCGGCGGCCAAGGCTCGTGAGCAGGAAATGATTGCGAAAACGCAGGAAAACCGTGCAAAAGTTGTGATGTCTGAGGCAGAAGTTCCTGAAGCGATCGCCCAGGCCTTCCGGGAGAAACAGCTTGGCGTTCTTGATTATTACGAACTGAAAAACATCCAGTCTGATACCCTGATGCGAAACTCGATTGCAGATCCCAAAGAAGTTGCAACGAAGAGCTGATTTTCCCGCTCCTGTCGGCAGGGGACAGATTGGGCAGGAGGCAGGTCTGGCCTGATTGGCAAAGTTCAAACCGCAAACAGGCGGTTCAAACCAGATGTGACGAACGACAACGGGGCGGATTGCGGAAATGGGTGTTCATTTCCAGGACCGGAAAGAGCACTTATTACGGTTTTGCCCATCAAGGCGCGGAAGAGCGCTTCGAGAGGAATGCGTTGACATGAACGGTTTCATCACCATCGTTCTGATAATCATTTCGGTTATTGGATGGATCCATAATGCCATGAATGAAAACAAGAAAAAGGGAAAGGCGGGGCGTGGCCAGCAACGTCCTCAAGGCAAACGACGCCTGCAAGATGAGTTGGAAGCTTTTCTCAATGAGTTGCAGGGGCAAAAACCTGAGCCAGGGTCGAGGAGGCAACAGCAAAGAAAGCCACAGCGACCAGCCGATCATCAGCGAAAACAGCAAAGTAGAAAACGCAAACGCAGTGAGCCAAAAACGACATCAGGATCGAGAGGCCGGTCTGTTTCCTCAAGCAACCGGCCATCGAGTGCCCGTTCATCATTGACTCAACCGCGGGAACGTCAATCTGTATTCAGTGACGAAACTACCCACCAAGTTGGATCAGAGAATCTGGGGAAGGAGTTGGAGGAACATGTTGAACAGTTCAGTTCCCACCATCCAGGGACTCTGGTTGACGAGTTGAAAAAGAAGGAAAAAGGATCACAACTGTCAGCCCCGAAACGACATGCCCCTGCGAGGCGGAAGCTGTTCGAACTGCTTCATTCCACAAATTCCCTTCGTGAGGCAATTATTCTGAGTGAGATATTTCAAGCTCCGGTCAGTCAGAGAAAACGCGACTGATTTTCGAATTGATACTTTCGAATTGATGTTGTATGCCCCTAATCCGCAGAGCGATCAGCTTTTTTGGGGCCAGACTGTTCGGTGATTCATTTTGCGTTATGATTGAAGCGTTTGATCGGCGTCAACCTGATCGGTCTCAGCTTGATTGCATTCAACCTGATCGGTCTCAATTTGGTTCGCGTGGTAAGGCCAGATGGACCGGGGGGATTTGCGGGTTGCGCCTGTTCGTTAATGATCGGGGTGGCCTCGCAATGAATGAACTATGGGGGGAATCCTCGTCTTTTCCCTTTTCCGGGTAGCTTAAAAATATGCAAAGTGATTCGCAACAGGCTCTTTCTTCCGGTTCGACTGTCGTCAGTAGCCAGATTGAGGCAGAAAAGGAGAAACTGAAAAGTCCCAAAGCGACAGAATCGCTGTTCGTTCTGCTGCTTTCGGAACGGTTTGAAGTCAGGGGGTCTTCCACTCAGACTCTGCTGTTGGCACAGTATCTGTCTGATTACGGAATCCGCTCGGCAATTCTGACACCCAGCGCTGAGTTCATCTCGCCAGAACGTCGTCAGGCTCTTGAGATTTACGAATATCGCTACCTGGATTTCCCTTTGGTTAAGCGGATCATCCTGAATTTTATCGAGCAGGATTTTTCGGACCCCAAACCTGATTTGATTCATATACAGTCCCGCCGCATGCTATCGGACGGGATCAGACTGGCCAAAAAATGGAACTGCCCCTATCTGTTGACCATTCACGATTACATTCCTGAAGGGGAGATTCTCAATTTCGAGACAGAGCATGGTTATAAAATTATTGCTGTCAGTTCATCTGTCAAATCGGAGTTGTTGACGCAGCCGAATATTACGGGAAAGATGGTGACGGTCATTCACAGTGGGGTTGAGCAGATTCCAGATGAAAAAATCAGGCCTGTTCTCGCTCCGGATTGTACTCCCGTGATTGGAACAGCCGGCCCTCTGGAACAGATCAAGGGAGTCTCCTTTTTTCTTCATGCGGCTCATGAGGTTCTGAAGACCTATCCGGATTTGGAGTTTCTGGTGGCGGGAGCGGGACCGGAGGAAAACAGGCTTCGACAGCTTGTCCGCTCGTTAGGGATAGAAAAGCATGTTACGTTTGTTTCGAATCTGTATGGATTCCGGGAGTCATTACGGGCCATGGATATCTTCTGTTTGCCGTCGTTGCAACAGGGGCTGGGAACAATCATGCTCGAAGCGATGGCCTGTGGCCGTCCCGTCATTGCCAGTTGTGTCGGTGGTGTTTTCTCTGCAATAACCAACAACGAAACCGGTTTGCTGATCCCCCCTTCTGATAGTGATGCCATCGCCGAGAAACTGTTGATGCTGTTGAAAAATCCGGAATTGGCCAGAAAAATCGGGGACGCGGGAAAAGAGCATGTCCGGAAAAATTTCCGAATCGATCAGACCGTCAGGCGGGTGGCCGATCTGTATCGTTCCTGCATGGCCCATTTTTCACCGCAGGAAGATTCCTAGTGCTGCAAACAGTAATTTATACGTCATGCGGGGGCCTTTCCTGCTTGATTGATTTATGAAATGAAACGCTTGGGGGGGGCGATTTTGATTATGTCCGGAAGGGCCTGGCTTGTAAAAGATAAATTCACGAAAATCCGGAGATTGAATCATGTTTAAAAATGGCATTTTTGCGCTGACCGCTTTTGTGATTGTCAATTCGTCACCACTTTTTGCCCAGCAGGTTCTCAAATTATGGCCTGCAGGCGCCCCAGGGAAGGTGGATGTTTCCGGTAAGGAGGCCGACATCAACAGGCCGACAGATCGACTTGTTGGAGGACGAAAAATTATCAAACTGACGAACGTAACCTCACCGGAAATTCATGTTTTTCTTCCGCCGAAAGAAAAGCGGAATGGGTCGGCGATGGTTATCTGTCCGGGCGGCGGCTTCAACCTGCTGGCGTGGGACCTGGAAGGAACCGAGGTGGCAAAGTGGCTCAACGGACTGGGAGTGACCGGAATTGTCGTTAAATATCGGACTCCGACACGGGCTCAGCCGAAGAAATGGTTGATGCCGGTGCAGGATACGCAGCGTGCGATCAGCCTGGTTCGAGAACATGCACCAAAGTGGAATTTGAACAGAAACAGAATTGGAGTCCTCGGCTTCTCCGCTGGTGGAATGACAGCTGCCCTGTCAGCTCTGTCGGAAAAGCGCGAGTATGCAACCTGTGACGAAATCGACAATCAGTCGTACATTCCGAATATCGTTGTGTTGATCTATCCGGCCTATCTTGTCAACCGCGAGGGGACGACACTGAAGGAGATTGTCCGGGTAACGCCGAAGTCGCCTCGCATGTTCCTTGTTCACGCTTTTGACGACCCGGTAACGATGCAGAGCAGTTTGAAAATGATGTCCGCCCTGAAACGCGCGGGGGTTGCGTCGGAACTCCATCCTTATGATGCAGGCGGGCACGGTTACGGATTACGTTCCGACAAATCCCTTCCCATTGCCGGTTGGCCGAAGCGTTGTGAAGAATGGCTTCGGCACATTCAATGGATACCGGACGAATAGGAATTTTGCCGGGTGGCACCAGTACGGCGATTCACCCATTTCTCACGGTTCAATCAGGCCTTCACGAATCGCAAATCTTGAAAGATGCACTCGATCATGAACGTGCAGTCGATTCATGATGCGGTACTTGTGGCTGTCAACAGATTTATGCGAGAGGTGAAGAATGTGAGCCACTTCTTTGACTGTTTTTCCCTCCGCCAGGTGGGTCAGAACTTCAATTTGCCGTTCTGTCAGACATGCCAGGGCGCTAGCTGACTTTATCTTGGGCTTCTTTCCCGAAAAATCAATCAGTTCCGCCGCTTCAGGACACCAATAATGGTTGATCTCCCCTTCAGCCAGGCTGGTGATTGCGTTCAGAAGCGAGTCCAATGAACAATCGTAAGTCAGGTATCCGCAGGCATTGTCCTGCAGTGATTGAGCCAGGTGCAACGAACGAACCATACTATCAATCAGGATATACGGAATTTCCAGCGTTTTGAGCAAATCGACAAATGCTACTGATTCCCGAGACTTGATCAGCGGGTCGACGACGACCAGGGAGACATTCTGTCTGTTTTGACGGAGATAGTCTTCGGTGTTGTTTCGATCCAGAACAACCGCTTTTTTTCCGTGCCGAATCAGATTCTGGCAAAGGGATTCTGCAATCGCCTGGTTCGAAATCAGCAGAGAAATGAGTGGTTCGGCGGGGCTTGCAACTTTTGGCGGATTGGTAAGATTTGAGGGTGATTCGGAAGAGGAAAGTTCCTCTCTGCCATCTCGATTGGTCTGATCTGACTGTCTCTGTATGTACATTATTCTGCCCTTTGTACGAGAAGAGACCGCGTTTTATCTGGAAGAATGCTCCAGTGAAGGGCATGGCCCGAACGAAATGCGACAAGCATGTTCCAGCGAAATGCGATAACGATAAACGCATCCGAAGCCTACTTCATATCAGATCACCGCGACCGCAGTGACTATATATGAAGGCATAGATAATCTCTTGCCCACACCTGTAAACATCGGCCAGGAAATCGATGTCTGTTGTGTCGCAAATGCGTCAATTTGGCTCGAATTGCCTGGAGCCTTCATTTATTTGTGACCATTCGATGTACAGCATGGTCAATTCAGCAATGGAATCGACATTCAACTTTGTGAAGATCGCCTGTTTTCTCCGGTCGATTGTTCTTGAGCTGATATCCAACCGTAAGGCAATTTCCTTACTGGTAGTACCAGAGACCAGAAGTTCAAGGATTTGGAGTTCTTCTTCGCTGAGCGTAAGAAACTGTTCCTGTAATTCTGTCTGGTGCCCCTGTTCCAGGAGTTGGCGGGCATTGATTTTCAATGCCAGTTCAACAGTATCCAGGATTTGTTGCTCACTGTAAGGTTTTTGGATCAGTGTCAGTGCCCCTTGTTGCATGATCTGGACGGCTTCCGGTACAGTTGCGTAGGCAGAGACAAGGATGACCGGAAGGACGCTCTTTTCCTTTTTCAATTGGGTGAGCAATTCCAGACCATTGATCTCTTCCATGCGAAAATCGGTAATGACGCAGCCAGTTTCCGTCCGGTTGGCCATTTGAAGAAACTGAGCGGCATCGCTGAAGGACTCTGTTCGATATCCATGAACACTGAGCAGTGCCTGGAGTCCTTCACGACCATCTTCATGGTCATCGATAATGTAGATCGTTGCCTGACTCATCCTTTGGGAAGAATCCCTTTCTTGTATCCTGGTAATCGGATCGTAAAACAGGCGCCTTGGCCGGGCTGCCCCTGGGCGGTGATTGTTCCTGAATTGGCCTCAATTAGCGTTTTGCAAATTGCCAGGCCGATACCCATTCCTCCTTTCTTCGTCGAATAAAACGGTTTGAAAATGGTTTGAGCGTTCTCGGCCGGGAAACCGGCCCCATTGTCTTCAATAGAAATCACTCCGGTATCTGCTTCAGAGGCAGTTTTGATCGTAATAACCGGCTCTCGGGAAGTGATGTCCGACAGGGCATCGAACGCGTTGTTGATAATATTCTGGATGACGTGAACGATTTGGGCCCGATCGACATGAACCCAGACATCATCCCCTTCGCTGAGTCGATTCAGGTGAATGTTTCTATGACGAATGTCCGGATAGGCAACTTCCAGTACATTTTCGACAATCTGCCCAATCGTTTGAAGAGAGCGTTCTCCTTCCGTCTCGTTGATGTAGGATCGGGTCCCTTTCAGGACGTTCGTTGCCACTTTTGAGGAATGTTCAATTTTCTGCAGATAGCCCGCAGCCGTGGCGTGGTAGTTGCCGCGGTCTGGCATGAGCAGGAGATGTTTTGCCGCCGCCGCGTAGTTGCAAATGGCGGTGACCGGCTGGGTAATATCATGGGCGAGACTGGCTGCAATTTCTCCCACCGCAGAAAGACGGGTGACCTGCAGGAGTTCTTTCTGCAAATCCGCAATCCGATTCGCAGTCTCTTTCTGACTGGTGATATCCAGATCAGTTCCTATCGCGATCCGTTCCGAGTCGGTATTTGAAATGTAGCTTCCCTGTGTTGCAATCCAGACCCAGTGGCCCTTGGCGTGCTTCATTCTTTTTTCGATAAAGAGCTGGTCGGTATCGCCCCGGATGAATTCCTCATACTGCAATCTGGCCCGCGGCAGATCATCGGGGTGGATATGTTTCATCCATTCCCTGACACTCGAAAAGGCATGTTGAGGATAGCCGAGTATTCGAGACAGATTTCCGTCGTCTTGAACACTGTTTTCGAGAAGGTTCCATTCCCAAACCGAGATTTTCGCATTTCTTGTTGCCAGGTGATATCGCCGTTGGCTTTCTTCCAGCGATTTCTGGATATAAAAGCGGGCGGTCATGTCGTGAACGAGAAGGACGACGGCGCTTTGATTCCCACCAAATACGACCAGGGAACTGGAGATAAGAACTTTTTTCCTTTCTCCCTGTTTGTTGGTGAATTCAAATTCTTCTTCTTCAAGCTGTTCCCCGTCGAACAATTGGCTAATGCGTCCCGGTGCATTCTGGTGTTTTGTTTGATGAGACGCGGTCAGGCAATCCAGCCAGTTGAGCTGATTGATTTCTTCCAGGGAGTAGCCGGTAATTTCTTTGAGGCGGTCGTTCCAAATGGTGAAGCGGAGATAGGGTTCTTTCTGACATGGTACACAAACCCCGATTCCCTCTGTCGCTGTCCGGATGACCGCCTGCTGGAAGGAATTGGCCTGTTTCAATTGGGATTCGACCTGTTTGAGATCGGTAATATCGTGCGCGATGCCGCACAATCCGATGATGTTTCCTGAAGTATTCCATACGGGAGAATTGATCTCCCGAAACGACTTGATGCAATTGCCGATTTCGATTTTCTTTTCCTGACGGACTGTTTCCCCCTGGAGTACCCGTTGATCGACAGTTGCGCTCTTGCTGCTGGTGTTTGGTTGCTGCGTCAGTTCGGCATCCGTTTTTCCCAGTATTTCCTCCCGGGACTTCCCGAGTGATTTGCAGAAGGCATCGTTTATCAGGCAGTATCTCAGTGAGCGATCCTTGGCGTAAACGGAATCCGGAATGGAAGAAATAATCGTGTATAATGCGGCGCGTTCGTCCTCTTTTTGGCAGTTCAGCATTGAACGGGAAAGCTCAGCCGTCGTTCTCTGAACAAGGGTAGCAATCTCCCCGGAATCATCCTGAGGATCGGACGCTGAGGCATTTGTTATTTCCGGAAGAAACTTTTCAGGACATCCCCGAAGCAGGAAGAACGTTTCGTGCGGCCACTGTTCTGTTTTCGGTAAGCAGATTTTCGTTTCAGTCGCTTTCTCGCGCCCACTGGTCGGATCTTCCACAGTGGAAATGGATTCAACCTGGACAGCATCAACGAGAGTTCCATTCACCTGGTGAGTTTGATTATCAGCAGGTGAGTTGTTTTCCTGAATCTGGTTTGTCCGCAATTCTCCGCTGATTGTTTGCTCATCATTCTGATTGGGGGCAACCCATCGCGCAACTATTCTCTCACCATTGTCCAGTAGAGAATTGTCGAAGAAGCAGTAGTTTCGAAAAGCGGAAATCAGTAGAACTTCTTCTGCCTTGAAGCGATTCCCGAGCCACTCACAGGCTCCGTTCAGGAAGGTCTGTTCAATCTTCGTGCAAAGCTGTAGAAGTTGCTTTGTACTGTTCGAGTTGAACGATGTGTCGACGTGACTCTGCCCCATGGAAATGTTACTTTCACCGGGAATAGATGACAGGATACTTATATGTAATTGCCATGGTGTAAAATGTCAATACTGCCACACGTATATTTTTTTGAATGTGCACTTGCGTTCATTTTTTCAGTGGTGTCCCTCACGTAGTGTCACTGGCGAGGGCGAAGTACGCGGAACATACTTTACATACTTTTCAGTTTCGCTCTGTTGTTTGCTGTACGATGAGCAATTGAGCAATCATGTGGAATCGACTGCGATCGGATTTCCCC
>JALWSL010000654.1 GCA_027080405.1 Planctomycetaceae bacterium | reverse complement strand
CTACTGCAGTTCCTGTTGCCTGATCCTCCGTTGAATCCGGTTTCCTGCTGCAATAGCTAGGAACAACACGATTCCGTAAGGGATCCAGAGCAAATAGCGGAAGGGACTCGGCAGGGCAAACATCAGAACAAGGAACAGCAAGACACCAATCCATGTAATCGCGCTTGCCTGGATCATGAATTTCCGCTCTTGGGGACCGCTCGTGTTCTTTACACTGAAATAGGTTCCGATTAGACCCCCTGCAATACCGCAGACTCCGCCTATGATCGCTCCTATTATCCCAGGATGCATGACATTTCCCCTTTCTTTACAATATTTGCCAGAAAACAGGGTGCTCTGAAACGCACCTTTGAAACTGATCTGCCTAGACCTGCATGAACTTGAATATGACACTCATGAAGAATCATGTTGTGAAGACCGGGTACCGATGTGAGGTCATGTAGTTTTTCAGGATTGATCCTGTCTCACAACGTGCATGATACCGTTCAGCGTGGGATCGAGGAAGAGAAAAATTGTTTAATGAGTGACTCTGACAGGTTTCCCCGTTTTTCATGATTGAATGGGTTAAAACCGTAATACAGAGGGACGACCTGCTGCAATAGCCATGCTATCGACTTGGTTCCGGTTCGGCTCGAATTCAACGTGCGATCGACTTGAGTGCTGTTTCGGGCGACCATCAGGCGGGCAGGAGTCCCCATTACGAGACGATTGCGGGTTTTTCTTCGCGGGCTTTTTCCAGCAGGTCGATCCAGGGGCCGACGAAGTATCCGTTATCGTGGAACGTGCGACCGCTGACAAGGTTGCCATCGATCACGCATGGTTCATCGACGAACGTGCCGCCGCAGACTTCCAGGTCGAATTGACACTTGGGAACCGTCGCCATTTTTCGTCCCTTGACACAATTTGCATAAGCGGGGATTTCCACGCCATGACAAACACTTGCAATCGGTTTTCCGGTGTCGAAAAAGTGGCGGGTGATCCGCACGAGGTCTTCATCGTAGCGGATATATTCCGGTGCCCGTCCGCCAGAAAAGAAAATGCCGATGTACTGTTCGGGATCGATCTCCGCAAAGCAGACCTGGGCCTGAATGGTGTACCCCTCCCATTCTTTGGTGATTGTCCACCCCGGTTTGATTTCGTGCAGCACCATTTGATACAACCGCTTTTCGGGAGCAGCCACCACTGGTTCAAACCCGGCTTCAATAAGTCGATAGTACGGGTACATCGTATCGAGTGTTTCCGAAGCATCACCAACGATGATCAAAACTTTTTCTTTTGTCGGGGAATCTGATGGCATCTATTCTTCTCTCATAAAATTGTCGAATTCGTTGTACAGACCATGCTGCGTAACTATACCGGTCTGCTTTAGAGCAGTTCTTCCAGATATTTTCGGGAGCGGTTGATCTCCGTAGTAACGGCTTGGGTTGTCTCCAGAATGGGAATGCCTCGGGGGACCGGGTGCATGAAGATTTCTGTCCAGCCGTTGTAATTGATTTTTTTCAACGACTCAACAAGTGGTTTGAAATCGAGCGAACCGCGTCCGGGCATCTGCAGCAATTCCTGTTCTTTAGGCAACTTTTTCATGCACCCCATGCCGTGCTGCCAGGCGTAAAAAACGGCCAGCGAATCGCCCAATGTTTCAATCAACTCGCTGAGCAGTTTCTCATCCTGGGGGAGATGATACGGTGCGAACGCGATTCCCAGATTCTTCGAGGGACGTAATTCATTCAACCATTTGAGGGAATCAGGCGAGTCGATCAGATTGTTCGCATGATTTTCGATCGCGATCGTCACGCCGGTTTCTTCCGCAACAGCGAGGTGTGGTTTCATCTGTTCGAGAAACTTCGCCACGGCTGCTTTCAATTCCGCCCCTTTCAGGTGCTTGGGCCCCTTGCCGCCGCACACCATCGTATGACAACCAAACTTCCGGGCGAATCGCATTTCATTTTGCAGGCCGAATGGCCCGAGTTTGTATTGCGTGATACACCCGAGAGAAACTCCGTTTTTATCGAGCAGTTCCCGAAATTTCGCGTCCCCCATCTGTTCGACCTGCTCCCGTTGATCGCCATGCACCTTGGGCCAAATATCGATCGCACAGGCACCTGTCTTTTTCACTTCAGGCAGAATATCTTCCAGTTTGGTGTAACCGTACATGCAGGAACCGAGAATGTATTTCAGTCGAAATCGGTTCGTCTGTTCTGCTTCTGCCTTTTGTGAAAGGCCGGGCCAAATAGTTCCCGCTGTTATCGTGGCAGTTGTCGCACAAAAAGTCCGCCGACTGATTTTTGAATTCTGATTCAACACGAATACCTCTCGATTATGTAATGAGGTGATCAGGTCAGGTAATGGAGTTAGGTAACACGGAGTCTCATGACGCCCCGACTCTTTCATATCGGAAAAAGGGAGCCGCGACGTATCCGACGAAGCTGCATTACGAGGATACAAAATTACGACGATACAAATTGCCCGGCTACTTTCTTTCCCTGTTCGAGGAAAGGAACCCCCAGGTGCATCAATTCGTCTGATCCCGGTTTGAAAATCCGTTCCGGTGAATATTGTGTGACATACGCGCGTCGCATTTTATCGGTGCTGTTGGAACCGCTACGGTGAAACGTCAACGAACTGAAGACAACCAGGCTGCCGGCTGGCACGATCGCGGGGATGCCCGGTTCACTGCCGAAATAGCCGGTTTTATCGCCTGTTTCCGGTTCTCGAATATGTTCCACCAATGTGCGAATTCCAACTTTGGAATAAGGCAGCACGTACGCCGTCCCATTTTCTTCGGACATATCATCCACAGCCGCCCACACCGTAACATAGGGCGTGTGCGGAAAACCGAGATAGCCGGAATCCTGATGCCAGGAAAACTTGATCCCCTGCTCTGCCGCCTTGACAACATACTGATCATAAAACAGAAACGCATTTTCGCCAATGGTCGCTTTGCAAACCTCAGCCATCAAATCGCTGAAAACATATTCCGACAGCCGGGGCGGCTTGTCGTACTGCTTGGCGATGTGATACCGCTTTCCCCGCAGGCTGATATGGATATGATCGGTGCCGAGACGATCCATTTCCTGATGCTGCAAATCGATCAGATGATCGCAGGAGTCCCGCAGTATCTGCAAATGTTCCTCAGGAATCGCATTCTCAACAATGAAGTAGCCTTCTTCCTGATACAGCTTGCGGTGTTCATCGGTAATAAGCGATGTGACTGTAGACATGAATC
>JALWSL010000653.1 GCA_027080405.1 Planctomycetaceae bacterium | reverse complement strand
ATTCCGGTATGCCCTTCTCGCACCGGCGGAACGAACCAGCCATGTCCGGGGCCACAAAACTTGGTCGCGATTATCACGGCATCGCGCGGTTTTGTCTGCATCCAACGCCCAACAATTTCTTCCGTACGATTCACCCACTTTTTATCAGGCGGAGTAGGATAGATTTCCGCAGCGTCCAGAAAATCGATTCCTGCATCAAAGGCCCGGTCCATAATCCGAAACGCTTCTGCTTCGTCGCAACTGGAACCAAAAGTCATCGTTCCCAGACAAATATCGGAAACAACCAGTGAACTCCGCCCTATCCTTCTACGATCCATTTTTCCTGTCCTGACCAACTATTCTGACAAAAACTATTCTGAAAAACTTCTGACCACAAAACTTGTGGTCATAAAACTTCTGACGACACGAGACCGAACAATCCTGCTGTTTCAATTCCTGAAGAACCCGAGGAAGAAGTTGCTTCAGATGGATCAAACAGTTCCGCAGTACGCCACCAAGAAACAGTCCGCTCAAATTAGGTTCTGAAAAGGGACTATTTTTTCTTGAACATCGGATCCTGGGGGTTGCCTCGCGAAAGTAAATAGGCGAGCAGATCCAGAACTTCGTTTTCATTCAGGGGGTTGAGCAGTTTTTTGGGCATCAGCGATGTTTGTGAAGGAACCAACTCATCAATGCTCTTTTTGGGAATATCAACAATTTTTGTTGAGTCTTCTGGATCGATCAACAGCGTGATTTGGTCATCTGTTTCGCTGATGATTCTGCCGACGTACGATTTTCCGTCTTCGGTCAACACCTGCATCGCGCGGTATTGATCGGAAATGACTTTATCCGGTTCAATGATTGCTTCGGTCAGGTCTTTCAGATTGAAGCGGCCTGCCAGTTGAGTCAGATCCGGCCCGGTGGCTCCCCCATCGCCGTTGAAGCGATGACAGACGATACAGCGAGTTGCCGCAAACATTTTCTTGCCATTCTTGAAATTACGGCCCCGCTTCAATTTTTCATCGGCCAGTTTCAAAACTTCTTCCACTGTCCATTCTTTACCAGGTCCTTTCGGTTTGGGAAGTTCCGCCACGGCAAAGGGAACTCGTCCTCCTGCCGCTTCGATCGCAATGCGCAGCGGTTCCGGCATATTCAGATACGCTTCGTCATCGATGTTTTTCAGGAACTTGCGGTAACTGTTTCCGCCGCTCCATTTCATGGCTTTCTGGAACCATTTGAAATAGGCGACTCGATCTTCGAAGCTCCAGTTCTGTTTCAGGTTCCTCAAAATAAACGCATAATGCACCTGTTGCAGGTCTGGTTGATTGTCGATCATTGCTGCGATGGCGCTGCCATAACCCCGGTTTCTTGCCAACAAATCGTTCAATTTGCCACCGCCTCGTTTTGGTTCCTTTTTCAATAATGCTACCAGCTTGTGGCTGATTGTTTTGGAATTGAGGTACACGAGTAATTCACTCAAAACCCGGTTCAGCGCTTGTGCATCGGAAAGTTTCGAGTACGCCCACTCCATCTGTTGCCGATCGTCTGTTTCTGCTTCTTCACGAGCGGGAAAAAAGGGATCGTATTTGGCAGCGAGTCGGCTTGCCGTCGCTTCATCCGGTTTTCCCATGCGAATGAAAACCAGTTGCATCGCCCGGATCAGGTCGAGTTTTTTCGCATTGCTCAACGCGGCAAAATCGATTCCCTCCAATGCTGCGATCAGCCGTGGTTGCAATGTCGGCTTTGCCTGTCTGGCCAGACCGATCACACCGTTGATGAGCGCTTCGTTATTCTTTTGGTTCAATACCGCTTCTGTCCAAAGTTCTGTCGGTTGATGTTCCAATGCAATTCTCGCAGCATAACGAATGAAGCGGTCCTTGTTTCCGAGCTGTTCTACAAGATGCCGGATTTGCTCGGAAGTAAGTTTCAATCCATCGTGGTGCAGTTGTTCGATTCGTTTCCGTTCCACTCTCAGTTTTTTTGCGACTGCGAATCCAGGTTTGTTATTAGCAGGTTTGTCGTCTGAAATTTCCTTTTCGCCCGTATAAATCACTCGGAACAGTTCCGATTGTGTGCCCCGTCCTCCCGAAGTGAAGTACAACGCTCCATCAGGACCGACGGCGACATCAGTCAACGGGAGAGGCGTGCGGGACAGAAATTCTTCCTTGACCGCCTTGTAGGTGGAGCCGCTCGGCTGTGTGTGGATGGCATACATCGTGCCGAACGTCCAATCGCAAATGTAGAAGGCCTGTTCGTACTTTTTCGGGAATTTCGTACCGTAACCAAAACAGGCACCGACGGGAGAACCGGGGCCGATATCAATCAGTGGGGGCAGACTGTCCGGATAGTTCGGCAGCCATTTTCCGGTTCCGCTTCGCCAACCGAATTCACTGCCGCTACTGGCGTGAACGACTCGCGTTGGGCGATACCAGGGCGTTCCGATATCCCACTCCATATCGGCATCGTAAGCGAATAGATCCCCATTGCGATTGAAGTCCATATCGTACGGATTGCGATAGCCGATGCTGAAGATTTCCCAGCTCTTTCCTTCCGGATCGGTTTTGGCAATCCAGCCACCGGGTGCGAGTTTGCCTCTTGCATGACCGTTGGCATCCCATTGACGCGGGAGCAACAAATCTTCCCCCCAGTTGGTGGGGATCCTGCTGGAGTAAAGAGGGTTTTCTTTATCTTCCCCCGCTTTGAAAGGTGGATTGGTATGATTCCCGCAGATGACAAATATCGATTTCCCATCAGGGGAAAGCCGTAACGCATGCGGTCCATGCTCGCCACCTCCCTGGAAATCTTTCAGTTTGACGACCTCATCGTACTGGTCATCGCCGTTGGTGTCTCTCGCCCGATACAACCCGCTGCCCGGCCCGCCGTTGATGGAAAGATAGAGACTGTCGAAAGCGTAGAGCATCCCCTGCGCAGATGTCAGATCGAAATCGAGCCGTTCGACTTTGGTGGCCTGGTCGCATCCGATTGAAGCAGGGGTGATACGAAAAATCCCTTTATCTCCCTGATCGCTGGCGAGCAATCTTCCTTTATTGTCGAATGTAATCGCGACCCAGGAACCGTGTGTTTCTTTCGGGACGGTAAATAGGGTTTCAACTTCAAACCCGGGAAGCAACACAAAAGTATCGCGTGGTACACCGGTTTCAATCGCTTCTTTTCCAAAGATGTCCCCCCACGGCCCGTCGCCCATCTTGCCGACAATTCTGACTTTCTCTTCTGTCGGGTTCCCCTGC
>JALWSL010000652.1 GCA_027080405.1 Planctomycetaceae bacterium | reverse complement strand
AGCAGAATGGCCTGCTGTTCCCGATCGACAATGTGACGGATCGCCTGGATATAAACTTCCGTTTTCCCGGAACCAGTCACGCCATGCAACAACAATGTTTCATGGGAAGATGGTTTTCTGTCGGCAGCACTGATGATGGCATCAAGTGCCCGCTGTTGATCTGAACTGAGCGTGAGCGATTTTTCCCGCTCGACAACTTTTTCTTCGGGCGAAAAAGTCAGTCGGGTTTCGCGAATCGCTTCAACAATTCCTTTCTTCCGGAGCGTGTTGACCGGCGATGTTCCGCACTTCGCCGCCGCGGTGAGAGCATCGATCAGCATCGGTTCCCGGGCGGCTTTCAATACTTCAACGACAGCGCGCTGTTTGGCGGGCAATTGCCAGTTATCGATGCGATCCAGAATACCATCTGCCAATCGAAACAGGCGGAACTCCCGTGTCCCCGCATTTTTTTTCACTGCAGCCGGAATCACGCCGTGCAGCACTTGCCCCCAACTGCACAGATAATAGTCGGCGATCCAGCGGGTCAGATCGAGCATCTTCCGATTCACCAGCGGTTCGCGATCCAGAATTTCGACGATTTCTTTCAGCTTCCGTTTTCCGGAGACCTCAGGCGGAATGCCATTATGCAGACTGATGCAAAAACCGGCTTCCATTCTGTTGCCCCGGCCGAGAGGCGCTTTCACCCGCTGCCCGGGGCGCAGCAACTCACGCAACGGATCGGGCACCAGGTAAAAATAGCCCGTTTCCATTGGACGGTTAAAAACCACCTCGGCCACAAGACGATCACGCAGATCGGCCTCGCTCCATTTCAAATCGGCGGCGTCCTGAAATAGATTCTGTTGTCGCTTCACCGGGGCATTGTATGACGAAACGGCTGCACAGACCAGCCTGAGCAGTCTGGCCAGTTCGAGCAGACCAGGCGGAATCATTGCAACCCGCGCGGTTTGTCCGTCCACCCAAAGCCAGACCGGTTGGAGAGACGGGACGGTCAGCCGGTTTTCACCTGTTCAACCCATTTTTTCAGCATTTCATACTGCAAGGCGAATTCCGGCGGCGCTGTTCCCATCGGACTTTTGAAGAAGCAGGCGAACTGTTCCTGAATGCCGCTACCACCCCGATGTTGCTCCAGCTCACACAGGCGGATCAAATCCAGCACAAGCGGGGCTGCCAAAATGGAGTCACAACCTTGCCAGGTCAGTTGCAGGGTCATTTTTGTGTTCAGAAAACCCTCAAAGTGGATATGATCCCAAGCCGTTTTCCAGTCTCCCAAAGATTCAATGTATTCGATGGAGACGAGCGACTGGAGATCGTAGCCGAGAATCTCCGATAGCAGGTGCGCTTTGGAGTGAACCTTCGTGGCTTTATTTTCAGGATCGTTCAACACAATGCCATCCATGTTCCCGAAGATATTGTGCCCCACCCAACTGAGGACATGCAGATTGCGGGCGGCAAACATCGGAGCAAGAACACTCTTCAAAAGCGTCTCCCCTGTTTTTCCGTCCCGTCCACAATGGACTCTCGTTTTCGATTCTGCCAGCTCAATCAGGGCTGGTAAATTTGAGGCGACTGAAGGCGTAAAATTGACAAAGGCGCAGTTTGCTTCAAAGGCGGCAATCGCGTACAGGGAACTGGCTGGTATGGGTGATGACTGACTGGAATGAAGAAGATCGTTCAATTCCGCCCAGGAATCTGGCACCTCGTCAAGATGCATGGTCGGTTCTGTGGAAGCGAGATTGACAACAATCACCTGATCAAGCTGATATCGGGAGCGAAACTGTTCGATGTCGGTCTGTATTCTTTTCAGGGCCTCAGCTGGTGATTCCCCCTGTTGCTTCTTCGCCTGTTCGCACGAAATTTTTTTGATCATCGAACCTACATTGATCAAGGTTCCCTGCTTGATATTGGCGTCAAATTCATCCAGTTTCGACGAAACGGAATTCAGCAATTCGACGGAAAAGAGGTTCGATTTTTCGGCCAGTTCCCGAGCCGCGTTTTGAAAGCCGATCTCTCTTACTTCATGCCCGCCGATAACAAAGCTGTTCCAATCGGCCAAAGGAACGTCCTGAAAAAGTGGTAATTCGCTCACAAGACCGGTCGGTGGAGCAATTCCCTGCTGGAGCGCAGCCAGCCCAACGGCTGAGGTGGTCGCCACACCTCCCCAGGCACCAATAAACCAGATTCCAATTTTTCTGTCACTCATGAGGTTCTGTTTCAATTTTCTCTGTCAACCCATTACAGGATCTGCCCTGATTTCATCGCCAACCACCGCCGCAGCACAAGAGCTGCAGAAACGCCAATCTGCTACGTTACAGCCTGTTACAGTTGCTTGCCCCACTGCTGAAAATCGAGCCAACCGCTTCAAGCCCAGCGTACCGTGACAAGGGAGCAATTGTTACCAATATTTTTCAAAATGGATATTTCCCGGTTCGTGCCCCTGTGCCAGAGTCATTCCCTGTTCTGTAAGAATTTCGATCATTCCCTTCGGCTGTGGGAATTCGTGAGTTCCATCCTTTTTCCGGACGGGAATCCCGATCATTTCAGGATTGCCACACAAAAAGACATGGGTGGATGCCGGGTTGATTGACCAGCCGAATTCCCGTTCGAAATTTTCGGGACGTATGATATCCTGCAAATATCGCTTGCCCACGTAGTTCGAATGGGAAGCATCCAGATTTTCAGGTTCCCGCGTGGTGTAAAGACGATACCGGTAATTCGGAAACATTTCTTCGAGCCGGGACTGTTCCTTCAAATAGGCGGCGTCACCCCGATAACGAACGCAGGTCATTGAAGCGATCTTCCCCCGATGCCCCCGTTTGAGCAGCTCCGCAGCCATCGCATTGTGCGGTGCTTCCCCGGTTCCGGTGCCTGCAAGAACAACGTCATCTTGCGGCCCAACAGGCTCCAGCGTGTAATGGCCTACGACATGGCGGGACAGATGAATGCGATCTCCCTCCCGTAACGCAAACAGCCTTGGCGTCAACGGGGGACGTTTAGGGAGTTCCTCATCGCTGCGGACGACAAGAGTGATATAGAATTCGAGATAATCGCAGTCCCGGCAACTAACCAGTTGTCCGTTCTCGTCGATCAACGTACAGGCAACTGAATAGGCCCGCTTGATCAGCTTCCCCCGGATTTTTTCGTCGGCGATTGTTCCCGGGCCATCGTAACGATTCTCCCAGCCTCCCAGTGCAAGGATCGTGTACTGTCCGGGTTCGTAATCGAGACGATCTCCATCCGGTTTGACACGAATTTTCATCAAATGTTCGTGCACGAGTTCGAAATAGATAATTGTCGCGTTGTAATGCCTGGTGCGTAGCTCAGAAATATCCACTGATTTATTCCGTAACTCAAACGGCGGCCTTGTCGAAGGAAGAAATACCCGGGAAAACTCCCGCTGCCGGTATCAGGTTAGCGTGAGTGCCGAAAAACATCAAAGATCGACCATGCGATTTCCGGATATTTTTTCCGACTCATTGACGATCCGCATTGGCAAGAGCGAAAGTTTGCGAATGGCTTGCTCATTTTTGTAAAACAGCCATCTGGATAACCGCTTTCAGAATGGAACATCAGAATGATGCCGATTGTACCGGTTATCTGGCTGTTGATCGGCGCACAACCGTGCCCGCGCCGCAAACTGTGGGAGTCCCCCTGGTTCGGGCAAAATCGAGCCGTTGAGTTGTCCACTTTCGATAAACTGGATACGCTAATCCGAAGGCTTGCTCATGTTCTCAGAGTTTATCCGGGTCGCCCATTTGGTGGCCGAGCAATAATACGAAACCGACCCTGCGAGACCGGTTCCGGGGCGGTGGGCAGTCTCAAGGTGAACGGTGCCAACGTGATTATCGCCGAGGTGATAAACTCGGTGCCACCTTTGACCTTTGATCTGTTGACATGTCATCCTGTTTACATCGAGTTTTACCATGAAACAGCTGATCTGCCTTTTGCTTTCGGTAGCCTTTTTCAATCTGCCGGGTTCTATTCTACTGAACTCTGTCTATGCACACGGGAACTGGCTGCAACTTCAGGGAAACCCGGTTCGATCCGGGAATGCGCCGGAAGAGGTGTTGCCTGAATCACTTGGACTGATTGCGGCGATACCTCTTACCGATGGCATTTACGCTTCCCCTGTCGTGAAGAATGGCGTTGTTTATGTCATTGATGGAGCTGGTGTTGTTTTTGCAATCGATGTGGAAACGGGAAAAACCATCTGGAAGTTTGCCACCGAGGGAGGCCCGGGTAATTGCAACAACGTGGCCGCTCCTGCCCTCATCGGAAAGTATCTGCATCTTGGAACAACTGCGGGATACTACTATGTGTTGAATTGCGACAATGGTCGCCTCGTCAATATGCTTGATTGCAGGGAACCGATTTTCTCTGCACCGGTTGTCGGAAACAATCGCGTTTACTTTGCGACCCTGGGTGCCCGGGTTTACGCAGTCTCGCCAACCGGGGAGATGATCTGGTCGTGGGATTTTGTGAAGGAAGTGATCGGATTCACGGGAGACCGTTGGAGTGGGGAGGACTGGCTTGCTTTTCGCAAAAAACGAGTCACCTGGCGCGATCACTTTGTCTGCTCGCGGGACATCTGCCTGATCGGGAAAACAGTCGTCATGCCCGCGGGCGGCCGAACGGTCTTTCTGGATGATGCTGGCGAGAGACCCCGATTGCGTTCTCTGGGATTGATTCCCAAATTTGCAGGCACCGAATACCCGGCCACTTTGGGGCAAAGTGCGGACGCAGCAGGCCATGTTTACGTGCAATGGCATCGCCGCGATAATGCGGGACGTGTTGAAATCATGCGACTCGACGGAAACCAGGTGAAAACCGCTTTTGTTCCCGGCAGTGAGACATCAATTCACAAGCATGGCCTGTTGAGTTTTGCACCGGTCGCCATTCGAAACGGCCAGGTTTTTCGTGTGCGTCCCGAACAGGGCGTCGGCCTCTGCCTGCATAAGACGGAGACTGCCGAAACGATCCCCCTCAATTCCGCCGCCGCCATCAGCCCGCCAGTAATCACCAGTAGACATGCCGTGTATGGGGCACTGGATGGTAATGTCTATGTGGTACCTTTCAATGATGTTGTAAAAAATCGTGCTGAGAGCAGCGGCGTGGTCACATTGAAAACCGCATTCGGTTCTGCCATATCGGCCCCCCTGGCGGTCGCAGATGGAAAAATTCATGTCGGCTGTGAAGATGGCTATCTCTATATTTTCGGAAAAGACGGAAAAGCGGAATTACCGACGAAAAATCCGGGATTAACGACAATCCGTTCGCCATTAAGCGGCCCCTTTGCAGATAAAAAATTCGACTGGTACACCAACTATGGCAACTTCAGCGGGACGAATTCCAACGACCAGAACCTGAAGCCTCCACTGCGCATGCGCTGGGCGAGACGGCTTGCGGGAACGGTCAAACACCTGCCCGTCTGTGGAGGCGGACGGCTTTATGTCCACACCGCAGAAGGGCAGATTCTGGCGTTCGAACAGGATACCGGTCGTCTACTTTGGCGACGGTATTGGCCCGATGTCTATCTCTCTTTCACCTCACCGTTATTCTTTGACGGGAAACTGCTCGTTCCGCAAGCCGTCATCAGCCGTTCAATGATGCGCTGCCTCGACGCAGTGACCGGGGAATTGCTCTGGGAAGCTCCCTTCACCGGTTCGCCGAGTTGGAGTCGCCAATTTCCACCGGTCGTGCAGGACAACATCGTGATTTACGCCTCTGGTTCAGGGAAATACGCTGCACAGGGGTCATTTACTTTTGGCCGCAAGCCGACCAGGCCGGGCACTCCACTCACAACCAGTTGGATCTATTCGAACGATAATCCATTCTATCCGGAAGATCACGAACCGCGCATCTGGGTATGGGATTTGAAGACGGGGAAACTGCTTTGGGAGAAGAATTTTTCCAACTATGGACAAGGTGGGAACGACTGCGGGATCTGTCTGTACGACGGCAAATTTTATTATTCATCGTTCTTCGGTTACTCGACCGAAAAGAAAAGGCGGCGGGGATTGTCGTCGAAATATAACGGCTTGACCGCCTGCCTGGAGCCCAAAACGGGAAAAATCATCTGGCTCACAACCGATTATTATGTGACATCGAAATGCACACTCAGTGCCCGGGATGGTCGTCTTTATATCGGCGGCAACAACCGTGCCAAAGAGGAAACACAGGATCGATTTGTCTGGTGTCTGGATGCGGAAGATGGTTCACTGATCTGGAAATCCGATGCGGTCACTTCCGCTTTGAATGTTGTCTCGGTAGGCGAGCGCTTCATCTTTTCCAACGCACTGCGGGGAAAAGGAAACCTTTTCGACCGAGACACCGGCAAGGTAACCAGCGGCATTGAAACCAATTACGCCTGTTGCCGGTTCACTCTTTCCGAACCGTATGTCCTGGGAGCGAATATGGATATGATCGACCTGAGCAGAAACGGCAAACTGGTTTCAACCGGACCGGCCATCGATTCACGTGAATGTCTGGGAGCAGTCGTTTCCAATGGAAGGATTTTTTACATATCACAGGCGAGCGGCTTTATCGTTTCCCAAACATATGGCCCGGCCTCGAAAAACCTGCCCGCAGTCTGGCAACATGAAAAAAAGAAGTAGTGCAGCTTCTCCGGCCATGAAGAAGATGTTGTATCGGGCGCAGCGGGCAAACGCGGCCCGGAGTCCAAAGAGGCACGTACCAGCATGACGCCAGGCTGCGACAACATTCCGGCTCAGGAAAGCAGCTCGGCAATTTCTTCCTGCGTGAACGGTTTGGCAAGGCGGGCCCCCAGTTGTGAAACAACCCGAGATGCCGCATGCGAGGCGAGATGTCCCGCGTCGTGCCAGTTCAATCCGTTCGTAATCCCGTAAAGGACCCCGGCTGCGTACATGTCGCCCGCGCCGGTTGTGTCGATTGCATGCGTCGGGACGCCCTCGATTGGAATCGCCTTTCCATCATTCATGATCAGCGAACCGTCCGCCCCCAATGTCATCGCAACATGATCGGAGTGCTTATGAATTTCGTGCGCACAATCGATCGCATCTTCCTTGCCGGTCAAGCTGCGGGCCTCTTCCAGATTGCAAAACAGCAGATCGATCGGCCCTTCAATCAGCTCCCAGAACTCATCTCGAAAAAGATTGATCAGGAAGGGATCGGAAACCGTGAACGCAACTTTGACATCGTGCTTCTTCGCCAGTTCGATCGCCTTCAATGCCGCCCGCTTTGTGGAATCTCCCGTGAAGAGGTAACCCTCGATGTACACAAATTTTGATCGGGCGATTTCTTCTTCTTCGATGTCGTTCTCACTCAGTTCCGAGGAAACACCCAGGTGCGTCAACATGGTTCGTTCTGCATCGTCGGTAATCAGCACGACACATGTTCCGGTCTGCCCTTCGATCGATTCCACTTCGATACGAACGCCGAGCTTTCGCATGTCCTGCAGGCAGAAATTTCCGATTTCATCATTGGCCGTTTTGCCTGCGTAGGCCGCAACGCCACCGAAATCGACAATCCCCATAATCGTATTAGCCGCCGAGCCCCCCGCGCAGCGCGTGACCGGTGTTCCTTCCAGGCGATCGAGAACAGACATCTGCGTCTGTTCGTCAACGAGTGTCATTCCCCCTTTGGGATATCCGATTGATTCAAGAAACCCGTCCGAAACGTGAGCCTGAATATCGACCAGAGAATTGCCAACGCCGTACACATCGTATTTCACTAATAGCTCCACTAACTCCAAAAAAAACGAACACCGCCCTCAATCTTGCCCCGGGTGAATCCGATCCTTCCCGCACTGCCCATGTTTCTCCGCGAAGGATTTAGCCCGCCCGGAACGTTCTTGAACAATGCTGCGTTACAAAATCACAGTGACCAGGATCGCAATGATCGGGAGAAAGACGCCTCCCGTTTATTCTGTCAGTTGACAGTATTATCATCCATCGATTGGCTCACTACGCGGATAGGAACCGAGCAACCGCAAGGCGACCGCTTTCTTTTCCAACGCTGCGAGAGTTTTTTTGATTTTCGCATCCTGTCTGTGCCCCTCGAAATCGAGGAAGAAAAGATACCCGGCTTCTGCTCCACGAAGCGGAAACGATTCGATCCAGGTCAGATTGACCTTGTTTGTTTTGAATGCAGCCAGCGCGTCCGAAAGGGAACCGGGTGCGTGAGTGATTTGCAGCAGGATCGAAGTTCGATCGTGCCCGGTCGCTTTGGTTTCGCTATCTCCAATGACGGCGAATCGCGTGATGTTATTCGGATTGTCTTCAATATTGTCAGCGACAATTTCCAGATCGTACTGGACGGCCGCCTGTCGTGACGCCACCGCACCGGCTCCCGGTTTATCGCGAGCAATTTGGGCAGCGGTCGATGTGCTCGTCACTTCGATCAGCTCTGCCTGGGGCATGTTGCGCGCCAGCCAGTCCCGACACTGCGAAAGAGCCTGCGGTTTGCTGTAAATTTCGCTGATTTCACTACGGAGCGAACGGGAAAGCAGGTTGTGATGCACCGAAATCTGCAACTCGCCGCAAATTTTCAACGGAAGCCGCTGGAACATATCGAGCGTATCGACAATCCGACCATCTGTACTGTTTTCGATTGGGACAATCCCGTATTCGGTATGCCCGCGATTTACCTCTTCAAAGACAGCCGCAATCGTGTTGACAGCAACAAGATCGGCATGAGAGCCAAATCGTTCAAGAGCCGCAAAGTGGGTGAAACTGTATTGCGGCCCCAAATACGCGACCCGCTGGCGTTTAATCTGCTGTTTGGCTGCACTGAGCACTTCACGAAAGACCGCCCTCAGTGCAGAAGCCGGCAGCGGCCCCTTGTTCAGGGCCTCCAGCTTTTGCCAAAGTTCGTCATCAGCATGCGGATCGAACAACGCTTCCCGCGGAACCGGATTTTCCTGGAGCAATTTCAACGTCGCCTGTGTGCGGCGATTCAGGAGATCGACAATCTCACGATCGAGCCGGCGAATGGCAACTTCAGGAGAGACATGACGAGTTCCCGCAGATTTCGTGGCTTTCTTGGCAGGAACTTTCTTCGCAGGCTTTTTCACTTTGACTGCCCGCTTACTGGCAGTGGCCGATTTGGACTGCCTGCCCGGAGCCTTGCGAGTGGTCTTCGTGGTTGCCTTCTTTTTCTTCGCCATCGCCATGCTCTTTTTACTGTTGGATAATCTTCACGCATCAGAATGTTATTGAATAAGCGTTTTTACCCACACACTGTTACAGTGTCAAGGAAACGGCTATTTCGGTCAGCACGTAACATGAACGTTCATTGTACCCTCCAATCAGATAGTGTTCATATGATTACATATCCCAGTATCGCATCTGCGTCACATCATCAAGTTTGTCTACAGGCGGCCATTTTGGCATGCACTGGTAAAACTATCACCTTCCCGGAATATGCCATTATGGCACCGCGACCCTCGACCAACTGGATAAGGATTCGCCCTAACCTCTATTTATCCAGACAGATAGGAATATCTAGCTGATAATCATTTCTTGGCATCCGATTTGCTTGACACATAAACGCAAGCCGTTCCTCGTGTGAATGGTTTTGCAATGAACCCAAAAAACGAGACAAAACAGTCCTGAACAATTCAGGCAAAGAGGATATATTTAACCACTAAACGAAAGGATCATGTCATGGCTGTTGAAGGCGAAAAGGTAATTGGAATTGACTTGGGAACGACGAACTCGGTTGTTGCAGTCATGGAAGGTGGTGAGGCGAAAGTCATCACCAACCTGGAAGGAAGCCGAATCACCCCAAGTGTTGTTGCGTTCACTGAAAAAGGTGAAGTTCTTGTAGGTGAACCCGCGAAACGGCAAGCGGTAACGAACCCTCATAATACGATCTACTCGATCAAGCGATTCATGGGGCGTCGGCACAGCGAGGTCGCTTCTGAAGAGAAGATTGTCCCCTACCAGATTACGGGGGGGCCGGACGATTATGTGAAAGTCAAGGTGGGAGACAAGGAATTAACACCGCCGGAAATTTCCGCCAAGATTCTGCAGAAACTGAAAGAGGCGGCTGAGAGCTATCTGGGCCACAAGGTCAACAAGGCGGTGGTAACGGTTCCTGCGTATTTCAATGATGCCCAACGACAGGCAACCAAGGACGCAGGCCAGATTGCCGGGTTGGAAGTTGAGCGAATCGTCAACGAGCCGACCGCTGCGGCTTTGGCTTACGGACTGGAAAAGAAAAAGGACGAAAAAATCGCCGTGTTCGATTTGGGCGGCGGGACATTCGATGTTTCAATTCTGGAAGTCGATGCGGAACTCGTCCAGGTTCTGAGTACCAACGGTGATACCCATTTGGGTGGTGACGATTTCGACGAAGAACTGATCAACTTCATTGCGGACAAGTTCCAGGCGGATGAAGGAGTCGATCTGCGTAAAGAACCGATGGCGTTACAACGATTGCGGGAAGCAGCCGAGAAAGCAAAGAAGGAACTTTCTTCCTCACAATCGACCGATATCAACCTGCCGTTTATCGCAGTCGATAGCGGGAACCCGAAACACCTGCAGATGTCGATCTCCCGTTCCGAATTCGAGAAGCTGATCGATCCGCTTGTTGAACGATGCCGTAAACCGGTGGAAGATGCACTGGCTGATGCCGGTTTGAAGGCGAGCGATATCGATGAGGTTGTCCTTGTCGGTGGTTCAACACGAATTCCCAAAGTACAGGAACTCGTCAAAAAAATCTTCGGCAAGGAACCACACAAGGGTGTCAACCCCGACGAAGTCGTTGCGATCGGAGCTGCGATTCAGGGAGCGATTATCGCTGGTCAGGGAGAGTACAAGGATATTCTTCTGCTCGATGTCACGCCGCTTTCTCTTGGTATCGAAACCGAAGGGGGCGTGATGACCAAACTGATCGAGCGAAACACCACGATTCCGTTTGAAAAGAAGGAAACGTTCTCTACTGCAGCGGATAATCAGACTGCGGTAACGGTGCGAGTCTTCCAGGGAGAACGCCCCATGGCGGCTGACAACAGGCTGCTGGGCGAGTTCAACCTCGACGGTATTCCCCCTGCTCCTCGCGGTCTGCCTCAGATTGAGGTGACATTCGACATCGACAAAAACGGTATTTTGAGTGTCAAGGCGACCGATAAAGCCAGCGGCAAAGAGCAATCCGTAACCATCGACAACTCGAGTGGACTCTCCGAAGAAGAAATCGAGCGAATGAAAAAAGATGCGGAAGCTCATGCCGACGAAGATAAAAGGAAACGGGAACTGGCTGAAGCCCGCAACAAGGCTTCAAACCTGGCTTACGATACCGAAAAGCTGCTCAAGGAGCATGCCGACAAACTGGATGAAGGATCGAAATCGGCAATTGAGGCCTCGATCGCCAAGGTGAAGGAAGCCGAAGCGGGTGAGGATGTCGGACAGATCAAATCTGCTATCGAAGAACTCGAACAGGCCACGCACGCTCTTTCCAAGGCGATGTACGAAGCCTCGGCGAAAGAGCAACCTGCTGGCGGCGAAGCACCACCGGACGGAGCCGCCGGCGGCTCGGACGAAGGCGAAGTGATCGACGCCGAGTTCGAAACGAAAGAGTAATCTTTCAACCAGCCCCGGAAGTAAAACACCGGGGCTTTTTTCACGAATCGTTCTGTACGGCACACACCGCAACGCACATCGAAGCAGACTTCGAAAGTACATCCTGCGCCACGGTTCGTATAAGGGAACGGAGTGGGCGAGAACGCACCAGTTGAAACACACAACTGTAGATGGCTCATGACTTACGCATCTACAAAGGGGATACACAGAAGGAGAGGACCCAACTCATGTCATTTCAATTTGAAAAACTGACAGTCAAAGCGCAAGAAGCAGTCCAGGCGGCTCAGCGATTGGCAGAGAAAAACAATAATCAGAAAGTGCTGCCGTTGCATTTGTTGCAGGCACTGCTCAACGAGACCGACGGCATTGTGCAGCCGCTCATTCAGAAAATCGGGGCCAATCAACAGCAGCTTGCAGAAATACTGGAAGGCGAAATCAGTCGGCTGCCAAAAATTTCCGGCTCATCCGTGCAGGTTTCCGCCTCGAAAGAATTGATGGACACTCTTGATGCAGCTCAGGCAAAAGCGGACGAAATGAAGGATCAGTATGTTTCGACCGAACACCTGCTGTTGGCATTGGCACAGGTTGAGGGACAACCGAAACGCCTGCTCGATCTGAACGGCATTTCCACTGATGATATTCTCAACGCGCTGCAAACGGTGCGAGGTGGGCAATCGGTAAACGATCAGAATCCGGAAGACAAGTATCAGTCTCTCGAACGATACGGCAAGGATTTGGTCGCCCTGGCCAAGCGGGGGAAAATTGATCCTGTGATCGGACGCGATGCCGAAATCCGTCGGGTCGTGCAGGTTCTTTCCCGTCGCCGAAAAAACAACCCTGTTCTTATCGGTGAACCGGGCGTCGGAAAAACCGCTATCGTCGAGGGATTGGCCCATCGTATCGTGCTTGGCGATGTCCCGCAGGTTCTCAAGGATAAACGGGTTGTCGCACTCGATATGGGAGCGCTGGTCGCCGGAGCAAAGTTCCGTGGCGAATTCGAAGAA
>JALWSL010000651.1 GCA_027080405.1 Planctomycetaceae bacterium | reverse complement strand
CAAGCCGAGATCCGGGAACGCCTGGTGGTGGCAACAGCGAAAGATAAAAAAGGAAACCGCATCTTCCGGTATGACGACATCAAAGAGCTGGGCAAGTGTGGGGCGAGTATCCTGGAACCGATGATTAACGTGGCTCAGAAACTGAATGGATTCAGCCAGGGGGACATCGAGGAACTGGCAAAAAACTCCAACGGGACGAACGACAAAAGTTCGTCCTGAAACTCGCCAGGGAGATGAGGTGCGTTGATTATGATGCCATGATGGCATCGCTCAGCGAAACTCAGTTCCGCACCTGGTGGGCTTACGATCTGTTTGTGGAGCCATTCGAGCAAAGCCGGATGGATCGTCGATTTGGATTACTGGCTTGTGCCATCGAGGCTTTGTTGTGTGGAGAATCTTCCATGCAGCCCTCAGATTTTGATTTGTCATACCGGGAGGAAGAGGAAGAGCCGGGAACGGAAGACTGGCAAGTCATGAAAGCCAGAATGGAAATGGTCTGCATGAGATTCAACGCAGCACAGGAGGTGTAGGCGATGGCTACCGGTGGAAGTCTTGTTGCCAACTTGCTGGTCAATTCCAGGCAGTTTGGAAGCGGTCTGAAGAAAGGACGGAACGATCTGAAATCGTTCGTCAGCTTTGCGAAAAAGACACTGCTTCCTCTGGGAGGGCTGATCGGTGCGTCAATGGGAGCACGTGCCTCCATTGATGCCGGTCGCGAACAGATCGCTGCTGAACAGAAATTGGCCGCCGTCCTGAAAGCAACCGGCCACGCCGCCGGTCTTTCTGCCAGACAGATTAAAGAGTTTGCTGCATCTCGACAGGATATCACCAATTTTGGTGACGAAGCGACCATTGCCGGGGCGGCGCTTCTGGCGACTTTCAAGGAAATTAAAGGAGACATTTTCAAAGACGCAATCGTTTCTGCCCAGGACATGTCTGCCGTGATGGGACAGGACCTGAAGGGAAGCATTGTACAACTCGGAAAAGCCCTGAACGATCCGATTCGCGGTGTCTCCGCCCTGACAGAAGTGGGGGTCTCATTCACACAAAGCCAGAAGGATCAGATCAGGGCTCTGCAGGAATCCGGCGATATGTTGGGTGCCCAGTCGATCATCCTGAAGGAACTGCAGGGTGAATTCGGAGGAGCGGCAGAGGCAATGGCGGATCCGCTGATGCAATGGAGCAATCTGATAGGTGACATCGGCGAAAACATCAGCTACGTCTTACTTCCCGTGCTGAAAGAAATGTACAACGGCATGAAAGAGGGCTTGGGTGTGGTTGCCGGGAATGCTGACGCATTCAAAGAGTGGGGATCATTCCTGGGACGGACGACAAGAATCCTGATCGCCTGGACGAAGAATCTACTCCCGGCTGCTATCGCAATCGGGGTTGTGAGCACAGCAACCTATCTCTGGCACCAGAGAAATCTGCTGGCTGCAAAAAGCACGATGCTCCTGAAGGCAATGAGTGGTCCGTCTGGTTGGGCGACGCTGGCAGCTGGTGTGGCCATTTACGCTGGTTCACTGGCTGCATTAAACGCGACGCTCGAGGGAACAACGGACGCCAGCCAAAAAGCAACAGTGGCAGTCGGCGGTCTCGGAAAGGGAAAAGGGAAAATCGCCGAGACGACGGCAGAAGTAGAGAGACTGAAGCAGGCCACTCAAGGCCTGGCCGACATGAAAGGAGAGGTTCGGTCGCTGTTTTCGCAATTCGCAGACAGCCGTGCAAAATTGGGGACACTGCATCTCAAAATCCAGTCGCTACTGGATGCTGGAGCAATCGACCAGGAACAAGCCAACTACTTGAAGGAGAGGGCTGTCGAATCAACAACCGGTATTATCTCCAAAATCAAGCGTGTTAAGAAAGAAATCGCTTTATTGAAAGGGCAGGCAAAAGAAACAGATTTTGTCCTGGCACACTTTTTCGAGAAGGGAGCCCCAGCACAATATACCAGGGAACTGAGGATCCAACTCGACACCCTGGCCAAGATCAAGAAAGAGGTGAGTGAGCGAAAAGAAAAAGAGAAGGCTGCGGAAGAACAACGAAAAAAAGAAAAAGAAAAGCAGCCGAAGGGGTTCTTTGATTTCCTGGCCGAAGCAGACAGCAAGGCAAAGGCCCTGAAAGAAACGCTCATCTCTCCTCTGGATCTTCTGAAGCGTGATCTGACAGAAATCGAGACGTTATTCAGTCTGGGGAAATTGACCAGGAAAGAACGCGATCAGCTGATCGCCAATCGTCAAAAAAAGTTCGACGAAACTAACGCAAAGCAGGCAGGATCTCCCAGTCCATCGGGGCCGAATACGGCTCTGGATGCGGGAAGTACGCAGGCCCTGGCTCTGTTCGCCAGGGCTGTTGGTGGTTCCGGAACTGTTTCATTGCAGGAGCGATCCCTGAAGGTGCAAAACCGGATCGAGGAGATTCAGCGTAAAATCGCCGAAACGCTCGCACGACAGGAGCAAAGGGAACTCAAAAAGAAACCTGAAAAAGTAGTGAAACTGAGTTGAAAATGCCTGTTCTGAATGTAGTGGAAAAACCGACTGGCGATTTCGAGGTGGACGAAGATGGGCACATCAGCAAAGACCGTGTCTTCGGCGTTCTCGTTTCGAGCGGGCGCGTCTCCGACATTGAGATTCTGGCGGATCCCCGCATCGCCAAACTGTACACATTCCACCCGGTCATGAACCGTGCCCTGTGTGTGCGTCAGTACGTCCGTCGGCAGGGACCGGGGAACCGGGAAGTGGAAGTTGTCTGCTCTTATACGTCAGATTTTCTACATGATATCAAAAACCCGCTCGAGCGGCCGGCGGACATCAGTTGGCGGGACACCGAGTATGCGGTGGCTGCCATTCGGGATCTGGATGGTAAACCATTTGTCTCCACGTCGGGAGAAATCCTGGAAGATGTCCAGATCGAAACACCAGGTGAAATCTGCACCATCGTGAAAAATCTGCCCGATATGCCCCGCTGGTTCCCGGAATACCGCAATGTGGTGAACTCGGGCACCGTCCGCATTGACGGACTGACATTCGACAAAGGGATGTGTCGCATCAAGAGCCGACAGCTAAGCGGCTGGCAAAACGAGAATGAGGTCGATTTTCGTGTTCTGACTCTGGAGATCCATATCAGAGAGCAAGGCTGGCAGAAGCAACTGCTCAATCGTGGATTCTACGAACTGGCCGAAAAGAAAACGAAAAAAACAGTCAACGGTGTTGAGAAAGTCGTCACGGAAATTTATCGC